>DASTDQ010000103.1:0-3144 GCA_035710305.1 Vicinamibacterales bacterium
GCGACGGCCGTCGCCGTCGGCATGTCGTATACGCGCAGCAGATAAAAGCCGGCGATAAGGCTGCCGGCGACCGCTCCCGCCAGGTTGCCCCCGTAGAAGAAGCCGAGCCAGGACACGCCTTTCGGCGTCGTCTCCACCCACCGTGCAATGGCTGGAAGCGTGGCCCCCATCAACAGGGTCGGCGGCAGCAGGCAGATGCCGGCGACGAGTGCGCGAAGTACCAGGTTGACCTGGCCCGTTCCGGCTATCTCGGTGTAGAGGCGGCCGACCACGGGTACGGCGAAGAGGACAATCACCCCGAAGAGGCCGATGCCTGCCTCGAGGGCCGCGTACACCTTCAAGGGGTGGTGCCGGGGGTTCAAGTACCTCGGCAGCAGGAGGCTCCCGAGGCACATGCCGCCCATGTAGATGCCCAGCAGCACCCCGAGCGATACGGCCGAGGAGCCGATGGAAAGCTGGAGCAGTTGAAACCAGACGACTTCGTAGATGAGGGCCGCGCAGCCAGACCCGATAAACAGCAGTAAAAGCGCCGGGAGCCAGCGCTGGGCCACCTCAAGGCCGGCTGCGGACCCCGAGGTCTCTCCGGAATGTGTCATCGCCTGGCGATCCTACTTCAACAGGCGGATACCTCCGTAACCCAGATTTAACTTCCGTGTCACGCCCCGGAAACTCGCGTTGCATACCGTGACTGCTGCACGCGCAGAAATGGGGCTTCAGTGCAGACAGACACAGGCCGGATCGCAGACGATCGCGACCGTGGCATGACCGCGCGCGGACCCACCCGCACGCGGGTCCTCGTTGTCGAGGACGAGCAGGACATCGCCGAACTCATCAAGCACAGCCTCGAAAAGGGGGGCGACATCGAGGTCGAAGTCTCCCTGACGGGCGACGGTGCGCTCAAGGCAGTCACCGAGCGTGCGCCGGACCTGATCGTGCTCGACCTGAATCTTCCGGTGCTCAGCGGACTCGAGGTCTGCCGGATCATGCGATCGCGCGCCAACACGTCGCGAGTGCCGATCATCATGCTGACGGCCCGGACGAGCGAAAGCGACCGCGTGACCGGCCTCGACGTCGGGGCCGACGACTACATCACAAAGCCGTTCAGCCTGCGGGAGCTTGCCGCGCGGGTCCGCGCGGTGTTGCGGCGCGGAAGGGCCGAACCCGCATCCGGCGCGCGCGACGCCGAAGCGCTCGTCTACCGGGGCAAGCATCTCGTTGCCGATTTCGACGCGGTGGCCGTCAGCGTCGATGGAGCGCCCGTCCGGCTGACGCGCCGCGAGTTCGAGCTGCTCCGCTACCTGGTCGCCAACCGCAATCGCGTGCTGTCGCGCGATCGTCTGCTCGAACGTGTGTGGGGCTACGACCGGCTGGTCGAGACGAGATCCGTCGATGTGCATGTCGGCCGCTTGCGCGGCAAGCTGGGGGAAGCCGGCCAGCAGATCGAAACGGTCGTGGGGTTGGGCTATCGATTCGTCGAGTAGATCTCGTAGGTCAGGATTCTTTCCATCCGGCACTGGCAAGCGAGTCGGCTTCGTGCGCGAACGCCATGCGGGCGCGCTCCACACGATGCCAGTCGGTGTAACGCGTCCGGCGCACCACCAGGCTGTCCCGCTCCTCCCGTACCTCCCAGCCGGCGCTCCCTGCGCTGGTGATGATGAAGCGCCGGACCAAGCCTGCCTTTTCCAGGACGCGAGCGTACATAGGGCTCGATCTATACCTCGATCGGAAAGGCCGGCGCTGTAAACATTGTGTAAACTCGGCTTTCTTACGCCGTTTGCACGCGCAGCGCGCGAGGGCGAACGCGCGCATTGACGGAGACACCGCCCACGTGAGGCTCTCCGTCCACATGGTATGCCACGGGCAATGCGCACGAGATGGTCGCCGTCGTGATCCGCGTCATCGACACGCCCGGCACACGCGCCAGTTCTCCCGAAAACAGTCTCCGCACCTGACGCATCACGGCCCACACCGAACGGTTATCTACAATGACGAGGTCGAGTTCCCCGTCGTCGACCCGTGCCTGGGGCGCGATGAGCGCTCCGTTGCCATATTGCCGGGCATTGGCGATCGCGACCAGCAGCGGGCTCGTGGACGTCGTCGCGGCGTCGGTCCGGATGGTCAGGTTCTCCGGCTGGAAGGTCAACAGCTCACGAGCCGCCAATTCAAGGTACCTGACAAAGCCGCGACGCCGCAAACCGCCCTCGGCGAACCGATGCGCGACGCGTGCGTCGAGCCCGATGCCAGCCAGGTTGAAGAACCACCGGCCGTCGAGCTCGCCCGCGTCGATCTGCCGGGCGCGTCCCTCGAAGGCGATCCCGAAGGCCGCCGCCGGGTCGAAAGGGATGCCGAGCTCCCGCGCCAGCCCGTTGCCGGATCCGCTGGGCACGATCGCCAGCGACGCGTCGGAATGAACGATCGCCGAGGCGACCTCGTTGACCGTCCCGTCGCCGCCCCATGCGAGGAAGAGCGTCACGCCACGGTGGCGCGCGGCCTCGGCCAGCTCCCTGGCGTGCCCCTGACGCTCGGTGACGATGATCTCGGCGTCAATCTCGTGCGCGTCGGCAAGCGCAGCCGCGTGCTCCGCACGGACGCGAGCCAGGTCGCGGCGCCGGCCCTCGCCTGAAATCGGGTTGATGATGATGGCAGCCCGCGGCTTCATACGGGGTCAGATCTTGATTCTTGCAATCGGGCGCACGGGCGCAAAGATCAAGATCTGACCCCTCACGCGCCCACGTGGCGCAGCATCTTGGGCGTCACCAGCCAGATGAGCGCTCCGGGCCGCCTGCTTGCGAGGCTCACGAGGTCGATGCGGCAGACACCCCCTTTTCGAAAAGCGAGCGGACGCCGCGCGCCGATGAGATGGGCGGCCAGCTCCCCCAGCCCCGGTTCGTGGCCGACGAGGGCGATGCGCCGGCGCTTCGCGGTTCGCGCCAGCAGCGCCATGATCTGATCGGGCTCGTGACCGGGCGCAAGCGCGTCGAGCACTTTGACTGGCGGTTTCGAGTCCAGACCGGCAGACAGCAGGTCGGCCGTTTGTCTCGCGCGCACGAGAGGACTCGTGAGGATCTCGTCGATGACGGCGTCGAGCCTGCCCAGACCTGCAACGCCCTCCTTGAAGCGCGCAATGCCGCGCTCGGTCAACGG
>DASTDQ010000104.1:0-2447 GCA_035710305.1 Vicinamibacterales bacterium
CAGGGATGGCGCGGCTTCACGCGACTGGACTGGGAGCTGCTCGGGGAAACCGCGTTCGATCCCGAGAACTTCGCGACACGCGATGCGATCAACCTGCTGAACCTGAGGGGCGGGGTGACCGCTCCCCGCGAGTGGGAGATCGCGGCGTGGGCGAGGAACCTGACGAACAAGGACTACCTGTCGGAGAACATCAACCCGAACGGCATCTCGTGGCTCGGCAGGCCGCGCCAGTTCGGCATCGAGCTGATGAAGCGCTTCTAGGGCTGGAGAGAAGACTGGCGGGCTTTTCCGGTCCGTCCCTGGTCCCCGGTCCTGAACGGGACCAGGGACCAAGGGACCAAGGCTTCAGTTGGGCCTGAACAGATCTCTCCGCCCATGATCATGGTCAAGAGCTGGTCCGCCTCCCTTTTCTGTGTGGGGTCGCCTTGTCCATCGGTTCGCGAATGCGGAGGCCCCACGGGGCCCGGGAGCCTCCCGAGTGGTACCATCGAGCCGTGGCCACTCAGCTGACCGTCGCAGACGTCGAGCGCATCGCCGCGCTCGCGCACCTCGAGCTGACTGACGCCGAGAAGCAGGTCTTCACCAGGCAGCTCGCCGACATCCTCGCCTACGCCGAACAGCTGCAGTCGATCGACACGACCGGCGTCGAGGCGACCGCGCACGTCAACGCGCACGAGGCGGAGCGGGACGACACGCCGCGCGAATCGCTGCCGGTCGCCGAGGCGCTCGCCAATGCGCCCGATCCCGCGCCGGACGGCGGCTTGTTCCGCGTTCCCCGAGTCATCGGATGAGCGGTCCCCCGGCCGGGGCCCGCGAGATTCGCGACGAGATCGCCGCCGGGCGTGTCTCCGCGGTGGAGGTCTGCCAGCGCGCGCTCGATCGGATCGCGGCCGTGAACCCGTCGCTCAACGCTTTCAACCTGGTGGACGCCGATCGCGCTCTCGCACGGGCGGCCCACATCGACAAGCAGCGTGCGGCCGGCGCCGCCCTGGGCCCGCTGGCCGGCGTGCGCGTCGCCGTCAAGGACAACCTCTGCGTGCGCGGGATGCGCACGACGGCCTCGTCTCGCATTCTCGACTCGTTCGTTCCGCCGTACGACGCGACAGTCGTGTCCAGGCTCGAGCGGGCCGGAGCGGTCATCGTCGGCAAGACCAACTGCGACGAGTTCGCCATGGGCTCTTCGACCGAGAACTCGGCGTATGGGCCCGCGAAGAACCCCTGGGCTCTCGACCGCGCGCCCGGGGGGTCGAGCGGCGGATCGGCGGCGGCCGTTGCCGCCTCGTGCGTGCCGCTTGCGCTCGGCTCCGATACGGGCGGCTCGATCAGGCAGCCGGCCGCCTTCTGCGGCGTCACCGGCCTCAAGCCGACCTACGGTCGCGTCTCGCGCTACGGCCTGCTGGCCTTTGCGTCGTCGCTCGATCAGATCGGCCCGATGGCGCGCAGCGTAGGCGATGCCGCTTTGACGCTCTCGGTCATCGCGGGGCCCGACCCGATGGACTCGACCTCGTCCCGGGACGCCGTGCCCGATTTCGCCGCCATGTTGAACGGACATGCCAAGGGAGTGCGGGTCGGCGTGCCGCGGGCATTCGTGAGCGAGGGAGTGAACGACAGCGTCCGCGCGGCCTTCGACGCCGCTCTCGATCAGCTGCGCGGCGTGGGCGCCACGATCGTGGACATCGAGCTCCCGCACGCGAAGTACGCCATCCCGGTCTACTACCTGATCTGCACGGCGGAGGCGAGCTCCAATCTCGCGCGCTACGACGGAGTGAAGTACGGCCACCGTTCGACGGCCGCGAGCCAGGGCCTCAAGGCGATGTACAACCGGACCAGGGACGAGGGCTTCGGGCCGGAGGTCAAGCGGCGGATCATGCTCGGCACCTACGTCCTGAGCGCCGGCTACTACGACGCGTTCTACCTGAAGGCCCAGCAGGTCCGGACGCTGCTCCGACAGGACTACGCCCACGCGCTCGAGTCGGTCCACGTCGTCGCGATGCCGACGACGCCGACGCCGCCGTTCAAGCTTGGAGAGAAGACGGACGACCCACTCCAGATGTACCTGGAGGACATCTTCACCGTCAGCGTGAACCTGGCCGGGCTGCCCGGGATCAGCGTCCCGTGCGGCTTCGTCCATCGGGAACAGGCGGGCGCAGGCGGCTCTCAGCAGTTGCCGCTCGGCTTTCAGTTGATCGGCCGGATGTTCGACGAGGCGACGCTGCTGCGCGTGGCCGACGCCTATCAGCGCGCCACCAACTGGAGTCAGCAGACACCTCGCCTTTGACCTTTGCCCTACAATGACTCCATGACCAACCGCCGCGACTGGCTCCTGCAAATGGCCGCGCTCGGCGTGGCCGCCGGGGCCGCCCGGACGGTCGTCGAGGCGCAGACCGTGACCGATACGACGCGCTTTTTTCCAGGCTTCAAGAACTTCCGGGTGAAGACGAGCGGCG
>DASTDQ010000105.1:0-4052 GCA_035710305.1 Vicinamibacterales bacterium
GGTAGCGGATGCAGTAGCGCTGGATCAGCATGCCGACGAGGGCCGTCACGATGAAGGCCACCGGGATCGATACTAGGATCGACGCCGTCACCGAGTTCGGCATCACCTGCTGCACGACGTAGGTGGAGTAGGCGCCGAGCATCAGCATCTCGCCGTGCGCCATGTTGATGACGCCCATCACGCCGAAGGTCACGGCGAGGCCGATCGCGGCGAGCAGCAGCACCGAGCCGAGGCTGAGCCCGAAGAAGAGCGTCTCGATACCCGTGTACAGACCTCGCGACGCGTCGATGCTCTGGACCGCTCTCGCCGCAGCCGCGCGGACGGCGTCGTCGGTTTCCGCGAAGCTGCCATCGGCGCCTTTCTCGAGCATGGCGGCAAGACGGTTTCGCACTTCCAGGCTCAGGCGCTCGGACAGCGTCTCGACGGCGGCCACTCGCGCCGCCGAATCGCCGCCGTCCAGCGCGGCGAGCGCGAGCGCGGTGTCGATCTCGTAGCGGACGCGGGAATCGGACTCCTGATCCTTGCGTTGACGGAGCAGCTCGATGCCGGACGCGTCGAGCGAGCGCAGCAGCTCCTTGACGGCGGCCAGCCGCACGTCCGCGTCGGGGCTGGCGAGGGCGAACCGCGCGATCGCCGTGCGCAGGTAGCGCCGGAGGCGATTGTTGGTACCGACCTTGGAGAGCTGGTCAGGCGCGGCGGATCCGCTGGCCTTAAGCGAAACCGGATCGATCAGGTCGTAGGCGGTAACCGTCTCTTCGGTGGATGTCGCGATGACGATCTGCTGATCCGACTGGCGGACGAACAGACGGTCTTCGAGCAGCGCCGCGAGCACGGGGCGCGTGCCCGCGTGCCCGGTAGCGATCAGGCGATCGGCAATCGATTCCTTGTCTGCGAAGCTGGCTTCACGAAGCTCCGCCAGCGCGGTCCGAAACGTCTCGTCCGCGGTCTGGGCCGCTGTTGGCGGAGCACGCAGACACGCGGCGAGCAGAAGCCATGCGAGCCGCCGTCTGCCGGACGTCCCGCAGATCACTTGTAGTTTTGTCCCGAGCACGCTTTTGTTTTGGTGTTGTAGTTCCCGCACTTCAGCTTCACCCAGTCGGCCTCGGTGTCCTGGCTCACCGGGAGGTAGTCCGACCAGGCGTCGCCCGGGACGGTGGTGTTGGTCTTCCACACCACGTCGAACTGGCCGTCGGCCCGCACCTCGCCGATGTAGACCGGCTTCGTGATGTGATGATTCGGCAGCACCCGCGCGATGCCGCCCGTCAAGTTGGGCGTCTCGATGCCAGGGAGCGCGGCGAGGACCGCATCGACGGACGTCGACTTGGCCTTCTCGACCGCTTTCACCCACAGGTTGAACCCGATGTAATGCGCCTCCATCGGATCGTTCGTGGTCCGATCGGCCTTTTTGATGAACGTCTTCCACTGCTTGATAAAGGAGCTGTTCGCCGGCGAACTGATGCTCTGGAAGTAGTTCCAGGCGGCCAGATGGCCAACGAGCGGCTTGGTGTCGAGACCCGAGAGCTCCTCCTCACCGACGGAGAACGCCACGACCGGAATGTCCTCGGCCGATACTTTCTGATTCGCGAGCTCCTTGTAGAACGGCACGTTCGCATCGCCGTTGATCGTGGACACCACCGCCGTCTTCTTCCCCGCCGAACCGAAACGCTTGATGGCCGCGACGCGCGTCTGCCAGTCGGAGTGGCCGAACGGGGTGTAGTTGATCGAGATGTCCGCCGCGGCCACGCCCTTCTGCTTCAGGTACGCTTCGAGGACGCGATTGGTGGTTCGCGGGTAGACGTAATCGGTGCCCTCGAGCACCCACCGCGTCACTCCCACTTCCTTCATCAGGTAGTCGACGGCGGGAATCGCCTGCTGATTGGGCGCCGCGCCCGTGTAGATGACGTTCTTGGACGACTCCTCGCCCTCGTACTGCACTGGATAGAACAGCAAGCCGTTGTTCTTCTCGAACACCGGCAGCACCGACTTTCTGGACACCGAGGTCCAGCACCCGAACACCACGGCGACCTTGTCTTTCTCGAGCAACTCGCGGGCTTTCTCGGCGAAGAGCGGCCAATCCGACGCGGGATCCACGACCACCGCTTCGAGCTTCTTTCCAAGTAGCCCGCCTTTCTTGTTCTGCTCGTCGATCATCATCAAAACGGTGTCCTTCAGCGTGGTCTCGCTGATGGCCATCGTGCCCGAGAGCGAATGCAGCACGCCGATCTTGATGGTGTCTTGCTGCGCGCGGACGGCGGCCGGCAGCACCGTGGCGATCGCCAAGCCCGCTATGAGACAAGCGAGTTTCAGTTTCATGGTTGACTCCTGTTGGGAACGGGGCGGTTACATCTGCAGCTGGAGACCGACTCCGAACTGCAAGAAATCGGTGCGGACGGCGTCGAAGCGCGTGTCCTTGACGAACATCATCACGCGCGCGTTGAACTGCTTGATGACGTAGTTGACGTTGATCTCGGTCGTGTCCTGGTCGTAGTCCGCGTCGGCGATCGTGACGCCGTCCCGGAAGCGCGCGTGCGCGTACTTGCCGAGCAGCTCGAAGCGTCCCGGACCGGCCATCCGCGGGAAGAGATACGCGCCGAGGATGTAGCCGCCGTCGTTGGTGCCGTACTGGGCGTTGTAGCCGCCCAACTGGTGGTAGTACGCCCACTCCGCCTCGATCGACACCGCGCCGCCCATGCCGACCTTGCGCTCCATCAGGAAGTCAACGCTGTAGGCAGACCTGTCTTCGCCCTGCACCTGTCCCGCGACCCCCAGCGCCAGGAGGTTCTTGTCGCCGTAGTAGGTGCCGTTCAGGTAGTAGCCGGCTTCCGGATCCCAGAAGTCCACCTGCACGCGTCCGGCGCCGATGACCGTGTCAACGCTTGTCGCGGACGCGCCGTCGAAGGCACCCGCCGAGACCTTGACCTTGCCGTACTGCCCCCAGTACGCGACGCCGTTGTCGCGCCCCTGGAAGACGAAGGGGTAGCCGTCCTGCACGCCGTCCGTGTAGACGGACCAGTGATGGGAGTAGTACGGGCCGTAGAGATTGGCGCGGTCGCTGGGCGGCAGGAAGCGCCCGGCCCAGACGTTGAACTTGGGCGAGAACTCGACCTGCGCCACCGCATCGAGCACTCCGATGTCGTTGGTCGCGCCGTTGTACTCGGTGTTGAACATGAACTTGATGTTCTTGGTCGCCGAACCGTTCACGTACAGGCGGGCGCTATTCAGCTTGAAGCTATCGGTCCCGTCCGCTTCCTCGGGCTCGTCGTGCACGTAGCTGGTCTGGAGGCCGCCGCCGATCGTGACCGCAGGCAGGGGAGCATCCTGAGCGCGCGCCGGGAGGGCGATCGCGCCAATGAAAAACGCCACGATCACGGGCGTCCAGTTCGAACGTCGATTAGACACAGGTATCCTCTCCCCGCAGCGCCACACGCGTTGCCGTGAATCCCCTGAAAGTCGATCGACTCGCGGCGCGTCGTGCGCGCGGCCGATCGAAAGATGTGTTGCGCGTCGGCTCAGCAAATTCAGCGCCACACGCGCACGCAGCGGATGCGCGCGAAAGACTGAACATTTCGCGTCGTTCGCCGGTTCGACCAGGGCGGCCTCACCGGTCGCGATCCGGACAAGCCTGTTGGAAACCCGGATCGTGGTGGACGTTTCTGTAGCGGACGCGAGTGGATGAACGATGCGACGGACGAGCGACGTGGCGTGACGACGATGTGAAGCAACAGAAGTGTCGTATCGACGGTTTAGTGCGACACTCGCGTAGACCGTCGATCCGGGTTATCCTCCCACCCGTCGTGGACGTGCCGCCCGTAACAACGATCCAGCCTGGAGAGGCTTCATGAACAAGACATCCCTCGTTTCCGCCGCCGCGGCCCTGCTCGTGTCTGCCGGCGTCTGCTTCGCACAGCCCGCGGGCGTCACGCGCGAGATGATCGCGTCGGCGCTGCCCGTCGAGGGCGCGCCGCTCGCCGAACCCGGGCCGTACGCCGTCACCTCCGAAGCGGCCTTCGGCTCGCCCGGCCATATCGTGTTCCGCCCGACGAACCTCGACG
>DASTDQ010000106.1:0-4119 GCA_035710305.1 Vicinamibacterales bacterium
GTTCGAGAAGGGCGACCACGTCCGCATCAACGAAGGACCGTTCACGAGCTTCAACGGCGTCGTGGACGAGGTGAACTCGGATCGCAACACGCTCAAGGTCATGGTGACGATCTTCGGCCGCGCGACGCCGGTGGAGCTGGACTTTTTGCAGGTGGAAAAGATTTGAACCACGAAGCGCACGAAGAACGCGAAGTTCACGAAAGCTATTTGGTTTTCGTACTTCGTGGCCTTCGAGTGTTTCGTGGTCTTCGTGGTTGAAGAGAGATGGCGAAAAAAGTACAGGCAATGGTGAAGCTGCAGATCGCCGCGGGCAAGGCCACGCCCGCGCCGCCCGTCGGGACCGCGCTCGGCCCCCACGGCCTGAACATCATGGATTTCTGCAAGAACTTCAACGCCAAGACCGCCAAGGACGACGGGCTGATCATCCCCGTGATCGTGACGATCTACGCGGATCGGAGCTACACCTTCATCACCAAGACGCCGCCGGCGTCGGTGCTGCTGAAGAAGGTGGCCAATCTGGCGAAGGGATCGCCCGAGCCGAATCGCAACAAGGTCGGCACCGTGACGGCAAAGCAGGTCGAGGACATCGCCAAGCAGAAGATGCCCGACCTCAACTGCACGGACCTGGCCGCGGCGGTGAAGACGGTGAGAGGAACGGCGCGCTCGATGGGGATCGACGTCATCGGGTAAGGGGTCGGGAGTCATTTTCCGCAGCGGTCATCCGGAAAATGACTCCCGACCCCGTAACAGTGGGAGGAGCCCGGACGCTCCGCTGGCACCACGGGGAAGGCACATGGCGAGACACGGCAAGAAGTTCACGGCGGCGCGCGCGCAGGTTCAGGCCCGCCCGTACTCGATCGAGGAGGCGATTCCCCTGATTCAGAAGGTGAAGTACGCCAAGTTCGACGAGACGATCGAGATGGCGATGCGGCTCGGCGTCGATCCGAAGCACGCCGATCAGATGGTGCGGGGCACGGTGGTCCTGCCGCACGGCCTCGGCAAGAGCAAGCGCGTGCTCGCGATCGCCGGCGCGGACAAGCAGAAGGAGGCGCAGGAGGCGGGCGCCGACGTCGTCGGCGGCGACGACGTCGTCGAGAAGATTCTCGGGGGCTGGATGGACTTCGACGCCGTCGTGGCCACGCCCGACATGATGCGCGGCGTGGGGCGCCTCGGCAAGGTGCTGGGCCCGCGCGGGCTCATGCCGAACCCGAAGACCGGCACGGTGACGCCGAACGTCGCGCAGGCGATTCGGGAAATCAAGGCGGGCAAGGTGGAGTTCCGCGTGGACAAGACGGGTATCGTCCATGCGCCGGTCGGGAAGATCTCTTTTCCCGCGCAGAGCCTCATCGAGAACGTCCATGCGCTCGTCGAAAGCGTCGTCAAGGCGAAGCCGCCGGCCGCCAAGGGCAAGTACCTCAAGTCGGTCGTCGTGTCTTCCACGATGGGGCCAGGGATCACCATCGACACGGCGCACATCGACGAGAGAGTCAAGCACTGACCGTAGACCGCAGACCAAAGACCGAAGACAACCATGGCAGTCACAAGAGCTGAGAAAGAGCAGGAGCTGCAGGACCTGACGGCCGCCCTCAAGGGCGCCGACACGGCAATCCTGGTGAACTACAAGGGACTCGACGTGCCCGCGGCGACGGAGCTGCGCCGGCAGATCCGGTCGGCCAAGGGGCAATACCGAGTCGTGAAGAACACGCTCGCGAAACGGGCCACCAGGGGCACGGCCCTCGCCTCGCTCGAAGCGCACTTCGAGGGGACGACGGCGGTCGCCTTCACGCGGGCCGACGCGGTGGCGCTGGCCAAGGCGCTGACGACGTTCATGAAGAACGCGCCGACGCTACAGATCAAGGCGGCGGTGGTCGGGGGGCAGGCGGTCAAGCCGGCGGCGGTCAGCGACCTGGCCACGCTTCCCGGCAAGCCGGAGTTGTATTCCAAGCTGCTCTTCCTGCTGCAGGCGCCCATGCAGCAGTTGGTGACGGTGTTGTCCGCCACACCGCGCAACCTGGTCACGGTGTTGAACGAAGCAGCGAAGAAGCAGGCGCAAGGATAGGGAGCAGGAGACAGACATGGCCGAACTGAATCAGCAGCAGGTAGTCGACTACATCAAGGGAATCAGCGTCCTCGAGCTGTCGCAGCTCGTGAAGGCGCTCGAGGCGGAGCTCGGCGTGTCGGCGGCTGCGGCCGTCCCGATGGCCATCCCGGGGATGGCGGCGGCGGGCGGCGGCGGAGCCGCGGCGCCGGCCGAGGAGAAGACGGAGTTCAACGTCACGCTGACCGAAGTGGGCGCGGACAAGATCAAGGTCATCAAGGTCGTCCGCGAAGTGACCAGCCTCGGCCTGAAGGAAGCGAAGGACCTCGTCGAGAGCGCGCCGAAGCCGATCAAGGAAGGCGTCAACAAGGACGAGTCCGAGGCGATCAAGAAGAAGTTCGAGGAAGTCGGCGCCAAGGTATCGATCTCCTGACGGACATCGATAGCTGTGACGTGCCCGGCCGCGAGGCCGGGTGCCCATTTCTCCGGGCTTCGAGGATCAGGAACCGATGTACAGCCTTCCCAAGAACGTCTACCGCGAGCGCAAGGACTTCTCCAAGATCAAGACGACCGTTCCGATTCCGAACCTGATCGAGATTCAGCGGAAATCGTACGAACGCTTCCTGCAGATGAACCGCCTGCCGGCCGAGCGCGAGGACGCGGGCCTGCAGTCGGTGTTCAAGTCGGTCTTTCCGATCAGCGACTTCCGGGAGAACTCGTCGCTCGAGTTCATCGAGTACTCGATCGGCAACTGGGAGTGCAAGTGCGGCAAGCTGGCCGGGCTGCACCACCTGCGCAAGCCCTGCGGGAACTGCGGCAACACGCTCGTGGCCGACCCGTACGGCGACCACGTGGTGCTGTGCACCCGGTGCGGGAAGGAGAACCACGCGCGCGGGGACGTCTGCGACATCTGCGGCCAGACGGTCGGGATGAAGCTGAAGTACGACGTCGACGAGTGCCAGGAGCGCGGCATGACCTACGCCGTGCCCCTCAAGGTCACCATCCGCCTGGTCGTGTGGAACAAGGATCCGGAGTCGGGCGTCAAGACGATCCGCGACATCAAGGAGCAGGAGGTCTACTTCGGCGACATCCCGCTGATGACCGACAACGGCACGTTCATCATCAACGGGACCGAGCGCGTCATCGTGTCGCAGCTCCACCGGTCGCCGGGAGCGTTCTTCCATTCGGAAGACAAGACGCTGTTCGTCGCGCAGATCATCCCGTACCGCGGCTCGTGGGTGGAGTTCGAGTACGACCAGAAGAACCTCCTCTACGTCCGCATCGACCGGAAGCGGAAGTTCCTGGCCACGGTGTTCCTGCGGGCGCTCGGCCTGCGCGGCGCCGACGAGATCATCCGGACCTTCCACTCGGTGGACCGGATCTCGCTGAACCAGGGGTCGTCGCTCCAGTGGGCCGTGTCGGACAGCCTGGTCGGACTGCGCTCGGCCGGCGACGTCAAGGCCGGCGACTTTTCGATTCAGAGCGGGAAGAAGATCACGGCGAACGCCATCGCGGCGCTCCGCAAGGCCGGCATCGAGACCGTGCCCGTGGCCGACGAGGCGCTCGAAGGCGCGTTCGCGGCCGCCGACGTCGTCGATCCGGAGACGGGCGAGGTGATCCTCGAGGCCAACGAAGAGATGACGCCGCGCGTGATCTCGATGGCGCTCGAGAAGCGCGTGGACAAGATCGAGGTGTTCTTCCCCGAGCGCGACGAGGTAGGGCCGATCATCAGCCAGACGCTGAAGAAGGATCCCATCCGCACGCACGAGGAGGCGCTCATCGAGATCTACCGGCGCCTGCGCCCCGGCGATCCACCGACGCTCGACAGCTCGCGGTCGCTCTTCGAGAACATGTTCTTCAACCCGCAGAAGTACGACTTCTCGCGCGTCGGCCGCCTGAAGCTGAACACCAAGCTCGGGATGAACACGCCGCTCGACGAAAAGATCCTGCACCCGCAGGACTTCTACGAGGTCATCGAGTACCAGCTCAAGCTGCGGAAGAACCCGCAGAACGTGGACGACATCGATCACCTGGGCAACCGGCGCGTCCGCTCGGTGGGCGAGCTGCTCGAGAACCAGTTC
>DASTDQ010000107.1:0-5295 GCA_035710305.1 Vicinamibacterales bacterium
CATTGGCTTGCCAACCGAAGCTCGCGTAGCGAGCGAAGGTTGGCGGAAGCGCCTGGGAGTCGAACCCAGCCTCCCTGCAAAGCAGGGAGCAGTCCGGTTTTGAAGACCGGGAGGGCCACCGGGCCCCATTCGCTTCCGTCGTACGTAGTGTCCGGCTTCAGCCGGGACCAGCGGTACGGTACGTAGTGTCCGGCTTCAGCCGGACCCACGGTACGTAGTGTCCGGCTTTAGCCGGACCTTCTGAACTCAGTCTATCTCCTCGATCCCAGTCCGCCTAAAGGCGGACACCACGTACTGGCCGGATGCAGCACGTCGTCGTCGGAACCGCCGGACACATCGATCACGGCAAGAGCTCGCTGGTGCTCGCGTTGACGGGCACCGACCCGGATCGGCTGCGCGAGGAAAAAGAGCGCGGCATCACGATCGAGCTCGGCTTCGCGCACACCATCGAAAACGGCATCGCCCTCTCGTTCGTGGACGTGCCGGGCCACGAGCGCTTCGTGCGAAACATGCTCGCCGGAGTGGCCGGCATGGATCTCGTGATGCTCCATGTGGCCGCGGACGAGTCAGTGATGCCGCAGACGCTCGAGCACTTCGAGATCTGCCGGCTCCTTCACGTCCCCGGGGGGCTGGTCGTTATCACCAAGTCCGATCTCGCGGACCCGGCCACGCTGGACGTCGTGCGGCTGGAGATCCAGGAGCTGGTTGCCGGCTCGTTTCTCGACGGCGCGCCCGTCGTCGCGGTCTCGTCCCGCACACGCGAGGGCATCCCGGAATTGCGCCGCACGCTGGCCTCTCTGGCCTCGACGGCGCGGCGACGATCCTCGGCTGGGCCTCCGCGAATGCCCATCGACCGTGTGTTCTCGATGAAGGGTTTTGGCACCGTGGTGACGGGGACGTTGCTCACCGGCCGGCTCTCGCAGGACGACGAGCTCGTGCTCGAGCCGAGCGGGCGCGTCGTCAAAGTGCGCGGAATCCAGGTGCACGGGGAAGCGGAGCGCGCCGCCGTTGCCGGCCAGCGGGTCGCCGTCAATGTGGCTGGCGCCGAGGTCTCCGACCTGACGCGCGGCGAGACGTTGACCGTGCCCGGCGCGGTATCGGTGACGCGCCGAGTGGACGTGTCGTTCGAGCTGCTGCGGACGGCGCGGCCGCTCGCTCACGGCGCGAGGGTCCGGTTTCACCATGGGGCCCGCGAGGTGCTGGGCCGGGTGGCGATCTCCGGTGGCGCGACCGTTGAGCCTGGCACCCCCGGGTGCGCGCGGTTGCACCTCGAAGCGCCGGCCGTGCTGGTTCGCGGCGACCGCTTCATCATGCGTGCGTATTCGCCACTCGAGACGATCGCCGGCGGTACGGTGCTCGACCCGCTGCCGCCCCGGCGCGGTGTCCGGACGGCAGCCGGGATCGCGCGATTCGCCCGGCTGGCGCCACCCTCGAGCCCGCTCGCGGCAGGCACGAGAGTCGAGGGAAGCGGAGGCGATGCCGACGCGGTGATGGTGATGGTCGAGGAGGCCGGCGTGCCGGGTTTGCCGCTTGCCGAGATCGTCGGCCGCGCGGGCATCGCGCCGGATGCCCGGGATCCTCTGATCGCGGAGCTGAATCGGCGCGGCCTTGCCGTCTCGATCGGCGGCGTGCTCGTCTCCGCCGCGCGGCTCGCATCGGTCGAAGACGCGCTCGTCGCCGCCGTCGGCAGGTACCACTCGGGCCACCCGCTCGAGGAGGGGATCCCGCGGGAAGAGCTGCGCGAGCGGCTGTTTTCCGGCGCGCCGATCGCCGTGTTCGAAGAAGTGCTCCGCGGCCTCGCCGCGCGGAGCGTCATCCTCGATCGCGATCGGGTGGCCCGCGCTGGACACCGCGTCGCGCTGACGGAACAGGAGTCTCGGGTGCGCGATGCGATGGTCGAGGCGGTGAAAGCGGGCGGCCTCGCGCCCCCGGACGCCACGGCCGTCGCGGCCGCGGCTGGCGCTCCTCCGGGCATGATCGACCGCCTCGCGACGCTCCTCGTGCGACAGGGCGTGCTCGTCCGCGTGGGCGATCTGCTGTTCCACCAGTCGGCCCTCGAGCGCCTCAAGCAGGAGATTCAGTCGATGAAGCGGGAAGGCACGATCGACACGATCGACGTCGCCACGTTCAAGAGCCGGTACAACGTGACCCGGAAGCATGCGATTCCACTGCTGGAGTTTCTCGATCGAGAACGCGTGACGAGGCGAGTGGGAGACGCTCGGCGAATTCTTTGAAGGCGCAGGATCTGGTTCTCCTGGGCGGCGGCCACAGCCACGTGGCCGTCCTCAGGAGCTTCGGGATGGATCCGCTGCCGGGCGTCCGCGTGACGTTGATCTCGCGCGGGGTCGACACGCCGTACTCCGGCATGCTGCCGGGCCTCATTGCCGGACACTACTCCTATGACGAGGCCCATATCGACCTGCAGCCGCTGGCCCGGTTTGCCGGAGCGCGGGCGATCTTCGACGAAGCGGTCGGCCTCGACCTGGCGAACAGGCAGGTGCTCTTCGACAAGCGGCCGCCGATCTCGTACGACGTGCTTTCGATCGATATCGGCTCGACGCCGCACCTCGACGTGCCTGGGTCGGCGGCGAACGCCGTTCCGGTCAAGCCGATCTCGCGATTCCTGGATCGCTGGTCGCTGCTCTGCGAACGGCTGCGCAAGGGGGATCGGCGGCGGTTGGCCGTCGTCGGCGGCGGCGCCGGAGGCGTGGAGCTGCTGCTGGCGGTGCAGTTCCGCATGCGGACGCTGCGTGAAGGCGACGGGAAGGGCGATGCGACGCTCGAGTACCACCTGTTCACCAACAGCGACCAGGTGCTGCCGACGCACAACAGGTCCGTCCGCCGCAGGTTCGAGCGCGTGCTCGCCGAACGCGGCGTCGTCGTACACGCAGGCAGCGCCGTCGTGGAAGTCGAACGCTCGCGGCTTCGCACCGCCGACGGCCGCTCGCACGACGTTGACGACGTGCTCTGGACGACGGAAGCGGCGGCGGCGCCCTGGCTCGCGCAGTCCGGTCTGGCGGTAGACGAGGCTGGATTCGTGCGCGTCTCGGGCACCTTGCAGTCGATCTCGCACCCGGAGGTGTTTGCGTCTGGTGACATCGCGGCCATGGTCGATCACCCTCGTCCGAAGTCGGGCGTGTTTGCCGTACGGCAGGGCCCGCCGCTGGCGAGGAACCTGCGTGACACGCTGCTCGGAGAGCCGCTCGAAACCTATCGGCCCCAGCGGCGGTTCCTGTCGCTCATCACCACCGGCGACCAGTACGCGGTCGCCTCGCGGGGAATATGGGCGTTCGAAGGCCGATGGGTCTGGAGGTGGAAGGACTGGATCGATCGCCGATTCATGCGTGTGTACCAGAACCTGCCGGACATGAAAGCACCGGCAGCGGGTGAACCTGCGTCGGCCAGCGCCCTCTTGCGGCTCGTCCACTGGCTGGTCGCAAAGCCGTGGCTGTACAACGTGGCGCAGAATCTGGCGGGCGCCGAGGCGGTGCGCCGGCATTTGCGGCCGCGGCTCCAGGAGACCAGCGGCAAACTTGTGCTGGACGTCGGCGCCGGCACAGGCCTGTACCTGTCCTGCTTTCCCCCGTCCGCCCGCTACATCTGGCTCGATGCCGATCCGCAGAAACTCGCCGGGTTCCGAGGCACGTCCGGCGCCGCGCGGCGCGCCCTGCTTGGCGACGCCACGTGTCTCGGTCTGCGGCGAGACGCCGTGGATGTCGCCGTCTGTACGAACGTCACCCATCACCTGGACGAGAAGCAGTTCGCGCTGTGCATCGACGAACTGGCGCGCGTCGTCCGTGGCAAGCTGATCCTTCACGACGCCGTCAAGACCGCGCGGCCCGTGAGCCGGCTGCTGTGGGGGCTCGACCGCGGAAGCCATCCTCGCAGCCGAGAAGCGCTCCTGGCTGCCGTCGAGAGGCGATTCACGATCGAGCAGGTCGAGCGTTACTCGACCTGGCACGAGTACGTGCTGCTCGTGGCCGTGCCCAGGGGTCATGGCTAGAGCTACACGCCTTGAGTGAGGTCTGTCGTTCACACTTCTCGCTTCCGAGCTTCTCGGTTCGTGTTCACGTTCGGCGTTCGCGTTCAGGTTCCTGGGAACACCGAACACCCGCACAGCGAACTCCGAACACGAACCTGAAAAACTGAACACGCACCGAGAAGCGAGAACAGAGAAGCGCGAACGACAGATCTCACTCTCGATTGACTGAATCCTGGGATCAGGCGACGTCGCAGAACTCGTCGTAGGGAAAGTCGGATCCCAGGCGCTTCAGCTCGCTCCTGAAGTGGTCATCGATCCTGCGCTGCTGCGCGGGGGTCAGCAGTTCCGACGAGCTCCCCTGAGATCCCCTGCGGATCATCGGCCCCTCGCGGCTCCAGGGAACGAGCGTCCACGTCCGGAACTGGCTGTCGTTCTTCTTCATGTAGTCGAACGACGACCGCTCGCACACGCGTGCGATCACTTCGTCGGAGGCGCGGACACCGAGGAAGGCGGCTACGGTGCGAACCGAGCCCGGGAGATCCTGTCGCATCGCCTTGAACGAACAGATGAGGACGTTCTTGCGATGGCGCTGGGCCCAGTAGCCCGCCGTGTTCGCCGCCCACGAGCCGTTGATGAGGAAGAAGTCCGACAGGAAGAGGTCGAGCCACGTCTCGACCGACGGCGTCACCGCCCCCCCGAATGCGTTCATCAGAAAGAAGAAGTAACCCGAGACGAACACGTCCTTCGGGTCCCGGATCACCGTGATGTATCGCGCGTCTTCGGAGTACGGCACCAGGTCCCAGGAGTAGTGCGTCTTGATGACCCTTTTCTTCTCGGGAGATGCCATCCACACGGCGGGATCCTCGAGCGGGATGGCATAGCCTCTCATCGGGCCCATCAGCTTCGAATCCGGCCACGGCACGACCTCATGAATGTGGTCGAAGTGTCCCTCTCCGTGGAAGAGGAGCTGATGGGCGATCTGCATCATCCAGTTCGTGCCGCTCTTCGCGAAGGTCGCGACGAACACGTCGTGCGACGTGGGCGTGTACCCCGTGAACGGGTTCTTCGCGGCGGTCTTCTGACGCTGTCGCCGCGACACGACGGACGCGAGCCGCACGGTCAGCCCGAGACGATGCACGAGCCAGAGAGCAGGCGCGGCCACGCCGAACATCACCACGCCGATCAGACACCTGACGATGAACGGCGGCGGCCGGCGGACATAGTTCGAGGAGACAGCCGTGGTCACGCGTCGTGACTCGAGCGTCTGTACGTCCACGGCTACATCCTAGCGTTGACGTCGACGAGGCCAAAGC
>DASTDQ010000108.1:0-10515 GCA_035710305.1 Vicinamibacterales bacterium
CGTTCGTTCTGCAGCCCGAGGTAGACCACCTGGCCGTCGCCGGCGGTGTAGGGACCGTATGGAGCGATCGCTGCGTGGCGGGCCCCGGTGCGAGGCAGCGTCGTGCCGCCGTATTCGGTGTAGTACGCCGCGTACCCCATCCACTCGGCGAGGGCGTCGAACATCGAGATGTCGAGCACGGCGCCCGCGCCCGTGGTCGCCCGGCGCAGGAGCGCGGCGAGGATCGACGAGAAGGCGTACATGCCGGCCGCGATGTCGGCGACGGAAATGCCGACCTTCGACGGCGTCTCGGGCGTCCCGGTGATGGAGACGAGGCCGGCCTCGCTCTGGACCAGCAGGTCGTACGCTTTCTTGTCGCGATACGGACCGGACGTGCCGTACCCGGAAATCTCGCAGATCACCAGGCGCGGGTATCGCTCCCGCAGCGCGGCCGAGCCGAATCCCAGGCGTGCCATCGCTCCCGGAGCGAGGTTGTGAAGGCAGACGTCGGCGCTGGCGATGAGCCGTTCGAGGACGCCGGCGCCTTCCGGCGTCTTGAGATCGAGCGTGAGCGACTGCTTCGAGCGATTCGTCCACACGAAGTGGCTCGCCAGTCCTCTCACCGTGGTGTCGTACGAGCGGGCGAAGTCGCCGACGCCGGGACGCTCGACCTTGATCACCCGCGCACCGAGGTCTGCCAGCTGGCGCGTGGCAAACGGCCCGGCGATCGCCTGCTCGATCGAGACGACGGTGATGCCGTCGAGTGGCAGCGCCTGCGTCATCAGCGCTTCGCAATGAGCCGTTGGCGTTCCAGCGTCGTACGCGCCATGCGGACGTTGGCGGCGTCGATCATCCGCCCGTCGTGCGTGGCCGCGCCCTGGCCGGCGGCCGCCGCCTGATCGTAGGCCTGCACGATGGCCGCCGCCTTCGCGACCTCGTCCTCAGACGGGGAGAATGCCGCGTTGACAATGGCCAGCTGCGCCGGGTGGATGCACTGCTTGCCGTCGAAGCCGAGCGACTTCGCGATGCGGGAGGCGTGCTCGAGACCGGCGGCATCGGTGTAGCCCGCGTAGGGCCCGTCCATGCAGCGCAGGCCGTTGGCGCGCGCCGAGGCGACGATCGTGTGCATCACGGCGTGCCAGCGGTGCCCGGGATAGATCTCGTCGTGCGCGTCGCGCTCGCCGATGGCCGAGGACGGCATTCGCATGGAGGCGGCGTAATCGCCCGACCCGAAAATCAGCGCCTCGAGGCGCGGCGACGATTCGGCGATCTGCCGGGCGTCGAGAAAGCCTTTGGCCGTTTCGATCTGGGCCTCGATCCCGATGGGGGTACGACGCCGGATGTGCGCCTCGATCTGGGACAACAGCATGTCCACGAACACGACGTCGCGGGCCGACCCGACTTTCGGCACCATGATGAGGTCCAGGCGATCGCCGGCGGCTTCGACGATCTCGACGAGGTCCCGGTAGGCGAAGGGTCCCTCGAGCGCATTGATCCGCACCATTCGGACGCGGTGGCCGAAGTCCACGTCCGACAGCGCGCGAACGACGCTGGCGCGTGCGGCCGGTTTCTCGTCAGGCGTGACCGAGTCTTCGAGGTCGATGCAGACGGCGTCGGCGGCGCTGGCGGCGGCCTTCGCGATCATCGCCGGCTTCGACGCCGGCACGAACAACATGCTGCGCATCAGTCGGGAAATGGGGTCGGGAGTCATTTTCTGAGGACACTTTACACTGCCCTTCAGAAAATGACTCCCGACCCCATTTCAGATTTGTCAGAACGATCTCGGCATGCCGAGCACGTGCTCTCCGATATACGAGAGGATCAGGTTCGTCGAGATTGGCGCCACCTGGTACAGCCGCGTCTCCCTGAACTTGCGCTCCACATCGTACTCGGCGGCGAAGCCGAACCCGCCCAGTGTCTGCAGGCAGACGTTGGCTGCCTCCCAGCTCGCGTCGGCCGCAAGGAGCTTGGCCAGGTTGGCCTCGGCCCCGGCGGCGGCGCCGGCGTCGAACAGGCGCGCGGCCTCGTACCGCATCAGATCCGCCGCCCTGACGTTGGCGTACGCCCGGGCAATCGGAAACTGAATGCCCTGGTTCCGCGCGATCGGGCGATCGAAGACGACCCGCTCGCTTCCGTAGTGCCTCGCGCGGTCGATGAACCAGTACCCGTCGCCGATGCATTCGGCCGCAATGAGGATCCGCTCGGCGTTCATCCCGTCGAGGACGTACCGGAATCCCTGCCCCTCCTGCCCCACCAGCTGCGACGCCGGCACCTCGAAGTCCTCGAAGAACACTTCGTTCGTCTCATGGTTGACCATGTTCCGGATCGGCCGCACGGTCATGCCCCGCCCGGTGGCGCCGCGAAGATCGACCAGGAACAGCGACAGCCCTTCGGTCTTCCGCTTCACCTCCTGAAGAGGCGTCGTCCGCGCCAGCAGCAGCATCAGATCGGAGTGCTGGATTCGCGAAATCCAGACCTTCTGTCCGTTGACGACGTAGCGGTCGCCCCGGCGGGCGGCGAACGTTCGTATCTTCGTGGTATCGGTGCCAGACGTGGGCTCGGTGACGGCAAACGACTGAAGCCGCAGTTTGCCGGCGGCGATGTCGGGCAGGTACGCCCGCTTCTGCTCGGCCGACCCGTGCCGCAGGAGCGCGCCCATGATGTACATCTGCGCGTGGCACGCGCCCGAGTTGCCGCCCGACCGGTTCACTTCCTCGAGAATGACGGACGCCTCGGTCACACCCAGCCCACCGCCGCCATATTCCTCGGGAATCAGCGCCGCCAGCCAGCCCGCGTCGGCGAGCGCCTGCACGAAGCCTTCCGGGTACGCCGCGCGTTCGTCCATCTCGCGCCAGTAGTCGGAGCCGAAGCGCCCGCACAACTGGCGGACCGCGCTGCGGTACTCCGCGAATTCAGAGGCTCTCGGGTTGATCTCGGTCACGGGCACATCACACTCCCAGGTAGGAAAGCCAGGGAACCGCAATGACGAGGTACGTGAGGAAGTAGAACACTCCGAGAACCAGGCCGAGGCCCCAGAACGCCTGCCGGCTGATATAGCCGCTTCCGTAATAGATCGGATTGTGCCCCGCCGTGTAGGTGGTCAACACGCCCATCAGCCCGAGCGGGTACGAGAGCAGCAGCGCCCACTGCGTGGGCGACAGCCCCGGAATCATCACCGCCATGCCGAGGAACACGGGAAGCATGCTCGCGGCATGCGCCGTAATGCTGGCAAAGAAGTAGTGGAGAAAGAAGTAGACGCCCACCACCGCGAGGATCGCCGCAGAGAGAGGCAGCGCCTCCAGCGTCGGGCCGAGCGACTGCGCGAGCCACTCGAGAAACTTCGTTTCGGCCAGGCCGCCGGCGAGCGTGACCAAAGTCGCGAACCAGATCAGGACGTTCCATGCCGGGGCGTGCCCGATCACGTCGTTCCACGTGACGACGCCACTCACGACCATCAACAGCACGACCAGGATGGCTGTGACCGCGGGCTCGATGCGGTGGATGGCACCGATCCACAGGGCGAGCGCGGAGCACACCAGGACGAGAAGCGTGAGCTCCCGTCGCGTGATCGTGCCCATGGCGCGCAGTTGTTCTGCCGCCCATCGCGGCGCCTCGGGCGCGCTCCGAATCTCCGGCGGGTAGATCTTGTAGAGAAGAAACGGTACGACCACCAGCAGCGTGATGCCGACCGGCGCGAAGCCGACAAACCAGTCGAGCCACGACACCGAGACGCCCGCCACCTGGTTCATCACCGTCAGCGCCAGCGTATTCGGGGCAAG
This sequence comes from Vicinamibacterales bacterium, assembly GCA_035710305.1. Classification (GTDB taxonomy): domain Bacteria; phylum Acidobacteriota; class Vicinamibacteria; order Vicinamibacterales; family UBA2999; genus Gp6-AA40. Next base: position 3,759 of record DASTDQ010000108.1, read on the forward strand.
AGCAGTCACGAACATGCTGCTCGTCACGAAGCTCGTCGCGAGCGCTGAATACAGCACGTACGCCCCCAGCCTCCTCGCCGTCCCGTCGTCAGGGCGAGAGGCGTACAGCTCGGGAATCTGCCGCACGACGGGGAACACGGTTCCCGCACTGCGAGCCGTGGCAGACGCAGTGAAGGGAGCAAGCGCCAGGTCGGCGAGCGCGACGGCGTAGCCCAGGCCGAGCGTGCGTTTCCCGAGCAGACGCACCAGGTGCAGCGCGATGCGTCTGCCCAGCCCCGTTTGTGTGTAGCCCAGCGTGAACATGTAGCCGGCGAAGATGAGCCACACCGTGGAGTTGGCGAATCCACTGAGCGCCCACTGCGCCGATGGCGCCGGCCCGTCGCGAACCAGGCCGAGCACGGCGGCGGCGATAACGCCTCCCATCCCGATGATCGCCGGCGGGATGGGCTCGGTGATGAGAGCCGCGATGACCGTGGTGAACAGGGCGAAATAGAGCCACGCATCACGCGGCAGGCCTTCGGGCACTGGCGTGATCGCGATAGCGGCGCCGATCGCAAGCGGCACGACGACGCGGAGGGCTCCGATCGCTGGCCGCGACGCCGCCGCGGCGCGAGGCGGTGGCACGGTGGGGGCGGCGCCAGGCACGGCGCGGCAGCATAGCACGCAGCACGGGCCGCCAAGCGGGGTCGCGCCGCGACACGGACGATCGAGGTTCTACTGCTTTCGCCGCCGGGCCTTCGAACGCGGACGATGCCGCGACTGACTGTCGATGAACTGATCCAGCTTGCGCTCGAGGCGCTCCAGACGGGCAGAATCAACCGCTCGTAACTTCTCGAGGCGAGTGAAGCCGTCGACCATCCGGCGCTCGAGTTGCCCGAAGGCGAACTCCGTGTATTGACGCAGCTCGATCGCCGCAACCCGCACTGGCCACGCATCCAGTTTCGTCGTCATGTCCGACTTCATGATCACGAAGCGCCTACCGGCCTCGAGCGGCCTCCTCCTGCCTGGCGATGCTCAGGATGTTGCGCATCGCGTAGTTGCCCTCGTGGCAGGCGTACTCGAACGGACGCTCGCTCGTCCGGGTCAGGTTCATCGCGAACGTCCAGGGTCTGATCCACGTGGCCGGGTCGTCGAAGGTGACCGACCATTCGACCGTGGACGGGCCGACCCACTTGAAGCGCTCGACCAGCCGCAGGTTCTCGCTCGATCCGCGGTACGGGATCTTGTCGGTGAAGTTCGTCGTCTCGACGACGAGCGTGTCGCCCTCGAATCGCCCGCGCGCGTCGCCCATGTAGCTGCGGATCGCGCGCCCGACGTGCGCCCGGCCGTCGATGGTTCGACTTCGCTCACCATCGACCCCGAGCTCGCCAATGGGGTCGAGCGGAATGACTCGCGTCTCGTTGACCATCTCGTACTGGATGGCCACGAACCCCGGGCCCTGCACGATCTCGTAGGAGTTGCCGTAAATGGCGGGCATCATCGAGCCGGGCAGGCCGCGCGAGATGCATCGGTCGTACAGGCTGCGATCCTCGTAGGAATCGGCTTCGCCGCGGCCGCGCCGGGCCTGCGCCCGCGCCGCGGCGCGGGCTCTCGCGGCATCGGTCTGCGCCGGAATCTTGCCATCGGGCGGATCGACCACAAGCCACGCGCGGCTGTTCTTCGGGGCGTGGTTCTCGAACCAGTGCAGAGGGCTGCGCAGCTCCCAGCGCTGCCGGTCGGCCTCGACGCGCGCCTCGTTGAGCCGATCGTTGAGCCGCGCGAGCTCCGCTGGGCTGATGTCGCCGAGCGAGCGGCCGGCAAGCGCGTCGGGGCGCTCCATCGGAATCAGGCTCTCGTTGCTGTTCGTGTAGGCGCCCTGCAGGTCCGGGTCGCCCCAGGGCGTGCGAGGCGCCTGCCCAGCCGCTGTCACGGCCGTCAGCAAAACCGTCGCACCTGCAAGAACGATCGACTGAAGAAGTCGACGAGTCACTGCACACCTCGCTGTGAACTGTGAACCGTGCTCCGTGAACGGCCTACCGCCGTCGACTGCGCGTTACGCGCGTTAACCACAGAGGCGCAGAGGACACAGAGAATCCTCATCCACTCTGTGCGCTCTGCGTCTCTGTGGTTGGCGTTCGTCATCAGGGCCGACCGACGGACAGATCAACCAGCGTAGACGCGTCGGAGAGATTCTCCGTCCGTTCGATCTCCGAGGCAAGCCGGTCACGGGCGGACGCCGGGAGGGCGCCGCCGGCGTTGTCGTCGAACTTGGCGCGAAGCTCGGCCTCGCTCATCGGGTTCTCGGCCGAGCCGCGGTTGTATTCCTCGACCTCGGTAAGCACGCGGCCGTCCTTCAACGCGACGCGCACGATCCCCTTGAAACGGCCGGGGCCTGGAAACGCGGGGTCCACGTGATACTCGACCCTCCGTGCGAGGGCGAGAATCTCGGGATTCAGCCGCGCCTCGTCTTCGTACGCGTTCCGGCCAAGCGCGCCCCGATACAGCGCCTCGGCGAGCGTGTATTGAAGACAGACCCGGCCGTGCGCCTGCGTCGCCGGAGCGCGCTTCTCTTCGACCGGCTCGCACACGATCGACACGTTGAACTCTGCCACCGGGCAGTCGATGCGCTCGACGTCGCCCGGCCGGATCTTCTCCTTCTCCCGCAGCCGGAGCAGCGCCGAGACATACGGGTGCAGTACGTGCGCAGCGGGGTATGGCTTGAACGACGAGTTGCGGCTCTCCCAGTGAGTGCCGAGACGCTCGACCATGCGATCGAACCGCATCGCGACCGTCCCGTCCTGGATGTGCGTCGCGAAGAACCCGAAGCGCCCTTCGAAGATCTTCGGTGGGCCGGTGACGCCTGATTCGGCGAACAGCGCGGCCGAGAGGCCGCTCTGCGCGGCCCACCCCGAATGGAGGAACTTGGTGTCGGTGCCGTCAACCCAGCATTCGAGCACGCCCGACGCGAAGCTGCCGCACGTCCCGGCGGCGTACGCAAGCGCGTCCGCCTGGAGACCGAGGATCTTCCCCGCCGCGTAGGCCACGCCGAACGGGGAGAAGAGACCGGTCGGATGAAAGCCGCGGCGATGGAACTGGCCGCTCGCGACGACGCCCGCGCGGCAGGCGATCTCGTTCGAGAGCGCGATCGCCAGGATCAGGTCGCGGCCCGACACCCGCCGCGTTTCCGAGAGCGCCAGCGCCGCCGACGCCGACGGGCTGCTCATGTGGACGATCGACTCGTTGTGCGTGTCGTCGAACTCGAGCGCCTGAGCCAGCGACGCGTTGGCGAACGCTGCCGTCGTCAGGCCGACTCGCTCGCCGCTTCCCACGATGCGGCACGGACCGGGCGGTGACACGGCGATTGCGCCCGCGCGGATCGAGCGCCCAAGCCTCGTACCCCCTCCCGCCAGCGCGAGGCCGAACACGTCCAGCAGCCGTAGTTTCGTGGCCTCCACGACGTCCGGCGGGAGGTCGTCGAATCGCAGGCCCGAGACCCAGTCGGCGAGCTGGCGAGCGAGCGTCATCCTCATTCCCCGGGGGCAAAGCGCCTGAGCGTCCACGCGAGCGTCGCCGAGACGAGCAGGAACCCGGTCAACGCGAAGAGACCGGCCGAGTACGATCCAGTCAGATCCGTCAGCCAGCCCATGATCGTCGGGCCGACGAACCCGCCCGCCGTGCCGATCGAGTTGATGAACGCCAGCCCTCCCGCAGCGGCCACACCCGTCAGGAAGCGCGGTGGAATCGTCCAGAAGATCGCGCGCGCGCCGTTGATGCCGGTCACCGCCACCGCCATCCAGGGCACCGCCAGCCACAGATTGTCGGCGAAGGCGATCGCGCCGAGGAAGCCGATGGCCGACAGCCCGCAGGCCAGGGCCAGGTTCACGACCTTGCTGTGCCCCCGATCGACGTACCCGGCCCACACGATCATCCCGACGCTCGCGACGAGGTAACACCCGCTCGTGACGAAGCCAATCTGGACGTCGGTCAACCGGCCGGTGTCCAGAATCTGCGGCATGAAGATCCCGATCCCGTAGGACCCGACGAGAAACCCGAACTGGATGCAGGCGAGGATGAGCACGCGGACGTCCTGGACGGCGAGCGACAGCCGCTTCACTTCTTTCGGCCGCCTCTCGCTCTGCAGCCGGTTGCGAACGATCCGCTTCTCCTCCTCCGTCAGCCACGCCGTGTTCTCGGGACTGTCGAACATCAGCCACAGGAGGCTGAGGCCGACGAGGACCGCGGGCAGGCCCTCGGCGATGAACAGCCACTGCCACCCGGCCAGCCCCCAGGTGCCGTCCATTGACAGCAGGAGGCCCGACACGGGACCGCCAATCACGGCGGAGATCGGAATGGCCACCATGAACCAGGCGACGATGCGCGTGCGGTACTCGGCCGGGAACCACGTCGCCAGGTAGAAGGCGACACCCGGAAAGAAACCGGCCTCGGCCGCTCCGAGCAGCGCGCGCATGAAGTAGAAGCTCGTGGGCCCCACGACCAGGCTCATCGCCGCCGACACGAGCCCCCACGAGATCATGATGCGCGAAATCCAGACGCGCGCCCCGACGCGGTAGAGCACGAGGTTGCTGGGCACCTCGAGCAGGCAGTAGCCGAGGAAGAAGATCCCTGCGCCGATCCCGAACTGCGTCGCCGTCAGCCCGATGGCCTCGTTCATGGTCAGCGCGGCGAAGCTGACGTTGGTGCGATCGAGATAGTTGAGGATGTAGCTGACCGTCAGGATGGGCATCAGCCGCCAGGCGATCTTGGCGAAGACGCGGCGCTCCCGTTCCTGCGTGACGTGATCGATTGTCGTTGGACTCACTCGGCGTCCGGCCCCGAATTCTATCTCGCCTCGTCGGCCTTCAGCACGAAGCAGTGCCTGCCGCCGCCGTGCGACCAGACGGAGGCGCGCCTCTCAGTCGACGCGCGATCGAAGACGGCGCACAGCTCGTATTTGGCGGGCTCGAGCACGCGGTAGCCGTAGAACTCCTCCGTCACCGGATCGCCTGGCCGGAACGTCATTCCCGGCTCCGCCAGCAGCTCGACGAGCGATTCAGGCAGGCGCTGGTGCCGGTTGTTGTACAGATTCACGGAAAACGACACCTGCTGCAGGTCCTCGACCCGGCGCTCGTCGAGCCGCCGCAAACGCTCTTCGCTCGGAGGGCCCATCAGCACGATGCCGGTGCCGACAGCGGCCACGACAACGACCGACGTCACGACGGCGAGGATGCGTCTGCCGGAGAACTCGCTCACCTGCCCCCTGCCCCCTAACCCCTAACCCCTAACCCCTGCCCCCTGCCCCCTGCCCCCTGCCCCCTTCAGTCCAGTCTCCTCCTCGTCCTGCCGCAGGTCGCGCAGGTAGTAGGTGAACGCGGTGCCCGCGATGAGCGCCACCACGATCACCTTCAACATGAAACGGACGGTCAGCTCGCCCCCGAGCAGGTTGTAGACGAGCGTCGTGACGTCGCCAATCAACGCGCACGCGGCGATGAACAGGGTCCAGTAGGTCAGCCACCGGCGGACCTTCGACGCGCGTTTGGTCGGATCGAGGCTGATGGCGCGGCCCGTCAACAACGACGTGTACATGAACACCGGAAACGCCACGATGAGCATCGAGACGGACCAGCGGATTGATTGGCGTACGTACTCTTCGGTCTCCCGGAACGACGACCCGGCTGCCGGGTCCGGAAACGCGATGTTGATGAAGTCGAACGCCAGGCTTCCGAGGCTGTAGGCGCTGCTGTACAGCGTGCCGAAGAGCACCAGGTACATGAACGCCTCGCGCGCGGACAGGTACGGCCTCGCGCGCGGCACGGGAATCGGGAAGTCAACCTCCGCGAACGCCGTCAGCGCGCCGCGTATCTGATCGGCCGTCCACCCCGCCTTGCGGAGGGCCTCCTCGATCTGCGGACGCGGGACGCCGCGCCCCAGCGCGTCCTTGACGAAATCGAGCAGGTGGTCGCCGGTCGCCATCTCCAGCCACTAGGACGGCGAATAGCCCTGCGCCGAGGGCAGCCGCTTCAGGCCCGCCTCCACGGCCACGGGCAGCCGGTTCTCGGGCGGAGGCAGCGGGCAGACGGTGTACTTCGAGTACGCACACGGCGGGTTGGACGCGTAGTTGAAGTCAACGACCGTCCACTCGCCGGTGGCGACGACCGCCGGGTTCAGAATCCGATAGCCTCCGTACGTCGTCGTCTGGTTGGTCGGATCCTTGAACATCACGAAGAACTGCTCGCTGCCCGGCTCGCCCAGCGCGGTGAGGCGCATCTCCTGCCCGTTCACGCGGAACACGAGCTGGCCCATCGCGGTGAAGTCCATGGTCCCGCCGCGCACGTCCGGAACACGCACGGGCTTCGGCGACTCGAACGCGTCGAAGCGTGCGGCGATCCGCCAGCGCGGGTCGAGCGGGTACGCCTCGACGGTTGGTGGGTTCTTGACAGCCGGATGCTGCTCGTCGCTCGCGCTCACCCAGAGGCGGCCGTCCGGTGCGCCCGCGATGGACATCCGCAACGAGCCCAGCCAGACTTCTTCGCTGACTTCCGTCGCTTGATCGATCGGCTTTCCGTCGGCGGTACGCAGTGCCGCGCCCGCTGCCGGGACGAGGGTGATCGTCGATCCCTGCCGGCGAAAGACGCCTGCCCGTCCCGTGCCAGCCGCGGGTAGAACGATTGGCAGATCCGCGTCCGCTCCGAATGCCGTCTCGCCCTCCGCGAGCGGCCAGATACCGACGATGGGAAGCACCTCGGAGACGAGTGCGTCCTGATCGGCGAGCCACGTGGCG
>DASTDQ010000109.1:0-2618 GCA_035710305.1 Vicinamibacterales bacterium
ACGCCGGCCACGATCGCAGAGAAGCGGTTGTCGTCCTTCGCGGCGTCCCGCGCGATCGCGCGGACCGTCGGCATGTCAGTGTAGTCGAGCCCGCGCCCGACGGCGTAGGTCATCGTCTTTTCGACGAACATGCGCACGAACTGCGGCGAGTACCGCAGGAGCGCCGTCCGCAGGCCGACCGGGCCGTCCACGTCCTGCCCGTCGTAGAGCTTCACCTTCACGTCGATGGGCGTGCCGCCCTCGCCACCCTGCCTCGTGCGCCAGCTCGCGTCGGCGTCGAAGTTCTCGAGGGCAAACCCGATCGGGTCCATGATCTTGTGGCAGCCCGCGCACACGGGGCTCGCGCGATGGCGCGTCATCTGCTCCCGCAGCGTGAGGACCTTGCCGCTATCGCTCTTGGTATCCTCGAGCGCGGGGACGTTGGGCAAGGGCTCCGGCGGCGGCGTACCGAGAATGTTCTCCAGCACCCACACACCGCGCTTGACCGGCGAGCTGCGGAAGTTCTGCGTCCAGGTGACCGCCAGGAAGCTCCCCTTGCCGAGCAGGCCGCGGCGATAGTCCATCTCGGGCGGCAGTGTCACGCGTCGGAACCGCGACCCGTAGACGCCCGGTATGCCGTAATGCCGTGCGAGGCGCTCGTTGACGAACGTGTGGTCGGCGGTCAGCAGATCGACGACGTTGCGATCCTCGCGGATGATGCTCTCGAAGAACAGCTCCGACTCCCGCTTCAGACTCTGCCGCAGCTCGTCGTCCCAGTTCGGGTAGAAGATGCCGTCGGGCGACGTGGCCGGCAGGTTGCGCAGGTACAGCAGCTGCTGCGCGAAGTTCGTGACGAGCGCGTCGGAGCGGGGATCGCCAAGCATCCGGCGCACCTGTCGATCGAGCTCGCCCGGCTGACCGAGCCGCCCCTGCGAGGCGACCGTGATCAGCTCCTCGTCCGGGATGCTGCTCCAGAGGAAGAACGACAATCGCGACGCCAGCTCGAGATCGGTAATGCGGTACGGCTGACCCGGACGCACGTTAGCAGGTTCTCGCTCGGCCCTCACGAGGAACTGCGGGCTCGCCAGCAGGAAGCGCAAGGCGTATTCGATGCCGTCGTCGAAGGTCGCGTCCTTGCGCCCCTCGTCGAAGAACGTCATCAGCGCCGCGAGGTCCTGCGCCGCCGGCGGACGACGGTAGGCCCGGCGCGCCAGCGAGGTCAGGATCTGTCTCGCACATCCGCCTTCGCTCGCCTCGGTTACCGGCGAGCTACGGCGGGACCTCGCCGAAGCCTTGGCGGAGGCGGGGGCGTTCTCCTGCGCCAGCGTCGGACGACAGGTGAACACCTTCCGCCGGCTCGCCGAGTCGTCCGGCCGCTGCGCGTTGAACGGACCCTGGATGCGGACGAATCCGATCACCGGGAAGTACTGGAGCTGCGGAATGGAGTTGTTCTCGAGCGACTGGCGATCGTAGTGGCGGATGATGTCGAGGCTGGGGCGGTAGTTGGTCGCCAGGAAGGTCGCGCCGACGAGCCGCGAGCCTGCGCGGACGGGCACGGTGACCTCGAGCGTTCCGTCGGTGTCCGACGTCATCCCCACCGCGAGCCCGACGCCCCGATACGGCCAGACGTGCGCGCGCTCGCCGTCGATGATGAGCGCCAGTTGCTCGCCGGGAATGAAGCTGCCGATGCCGAAGTTCTGGATCGAGAACTTGTACTCGCCGTCGGCGGGGAAATCGTGCCGCGCGACGATGCCGCCGCGCGTGCCGAAGGGCATGCCCTCGAGGCGGTGGTTCTGCGAGGCGTCGCTCGACGTGAGATAGGTCGCCTCGGCCGGGGACTTCCAGTAGCCGACGGCCATGCGCGCGACGCGCGCGGCCGCCGTGGTGTACGACTCGAGCAGCGTCGGCGACAGCGTCAGCGACCCGGCGATGTTGTCGAAGCCGTTGGCCGAATCGTCCGGCGGCAGCAGCGTCGTGGCGTCGATGCGCAAGTCGAGCAGATCGCGGATGGCGTTTGCGTACTCCGTCCGGTTCAGCCGGTGGAGAACCACCGATCCCGGGTTCGGTTTTGTCCCGACGGCGCGATCGATCTCGCCCTCGAGGAAGTCCCGCAGCCCTTCGTACTCGGCAAGCGAGGGTCGCGGCGTGTCCGGCGGCGGCATCACGCCCGCGCGCAGCTTGCGGATCACCTTCTCCCACACTTCGGCGTGATCGGCGACCGAGGCCAGGTCGAGCCCCTGCAGCGAGAGGTTCGCCGTCTTCACGCGGTCGCTGTGGCAGGTGACGCAGTATTTGTCCAGAAGCGCGCGCGCTGACGTCGTGTCCGGCTTCTGTCGTGTTGCAGACGTAGTGTCCGGCTTCAGCCGGACCGTGGCGCCAGCCGCCGACTGTGAACTCGCGGTTTGTCTGGGACTTGCGGACTGTCCGCTCAACGGACCGGCCGACCCGACGGCCCACAGGCCGAGTGCACAGCCGATCGACAGCCAACGAGCGGATCGGGACGTCATGGCCTGCGCCAGAGTCGCACGGCCGGAGCGTCAGTTCAAGCGCTGAAATCCCTTATGCCCGGGGGGAATAACGCTCATGACGGACGAGCAAAGGGCCTGTCAGAGTCAGGCGGCAGGCCGTGTCGCTTCCGC
>DASTDQ010000110.1:0-5376 GCA_035710305.1 Vicinamibacterales bacterium
GCGGCCACCGCCAGCAAGGCCGCATACCGGCCGTATCTTCGTGGGGTCCCCGCCTGGAACACTCGCGCGATGGGGTGAATCGACGACTCGATCATCTCTCTGTCTGCTCCTCTCTTACGACTTGCCTTCGATCCGGGCGGGCAGCGACATCCCGCCGGTAAGAAAAATCCGCACTCCTTCCTCGACGGTCAGGTCGGGGAAGATCGCGCGCTCGCGCGGGTACATCACGACGTCGCCCAGGTACAGATGGTTCGTCGGCACGTAGACCGCCATCATCGTGTCGGTGCGACCATCGCGAACCACCGTGAACTCCCTCGTCAGAAACCCCATGACCCAGCCGCGGCTCGGGTCGTCGATCATCACGACGCGCTTGAAGCCGGACTTGTTGTCTGGCGAGAACGCCGCCACGAGCTGCTTCACGGGCGAATAAATCGTCCGGAACACCGGGATCATCATCAACCAGCTCTCGGCCCTCGCGACCAGCCGGCGACCGATGACGTTGGTCGCGACGGCCCCGACAACCAGCACCAGGAGCAGGGTGAACAGCAGACCGGCGAACCGCGCAACGTAGTCCTCGAGCGAGCCCGGATCGGGTTTCCGGCGCAGGGCCGTCTCCAAGGCTGTCGTCGCCAACGGCGCCACGAAACTATCAATGATACCGAAGATCCAGACCAGGGCCGCAACGCTGATGACCAGGGGCACCGTTACGAAGAGGCCCGCCAGAAAGCTGCGCCGAAACCAGCCAATCATAGCCAGCCCGCCCGCAGGGCGGCGAGAATCAGCACGCCTGCCCCGATTCGATACCAGGCAAAGGGAGCGAACCCCGAGCGGCCGACCAGCCGAAGGAACGGCTTCACCACCACCAGGGCCGCCAGGAACGCCATCACGAAGCCGACGGCGATTTCGCCGGCGCGCTCCGGCGCTAGCTGGTCGCGCACCTCGAAGAGCTTGTACACGAACGCCGCGGTCATGGTCGGCATCGCGAGAAAAAACGAGAACTCGGCCGCGGCCGCCCGGTCGAGGCGCATGAGCAGCCCGCCGACGATGGTCGCGCCCGATCGGGACACTCCCGGGACGAGGGCAGCGAGCTGCGCGAGACCGATCATGAAGGCGCGCCACACCGGCGTGTCGTCCACGCTCCGGACGACGGCCGGGCGGGCGGACCGCTCCACGAGGAGCATCACGATCCCGCCGCCGATGAACGCCCAGGCGTACACGGCCGGCGTCTCGTACAGCACTCTCCCGACGTAGTCGGCCAGCAAGGCCCCTGCCGGAACGGCCGGCAGGAAGGCGACCAGCAGCATCGCCGCGAACCGCCGGGCCTCGGGCTTCGAGGACAGGCCGCGCACGACCTTCACGATCCGCTGCCGGTAGAGCCAGATCACGGCGAGAATCGACCCGAGCTGAATCATGACCGTGAAGACGCCACCGGGGTCGTCATACCCCAGCAGCCGCCCCCCGATGAGGAGGTGCGCCGTGGAGGAAATCGGCAGGAACTCGGTCAGGCCTTGCACGATTCCGAGCAGCGCGGCGTGGAGGTACGTCACAGGCAGCAGTCAGCGGTTGGCCGTTGCGGCATTGGTCGCGCAGTCGCGCGCGGAGCGGCCGGCCCGCGGGAGCCGGCCTGCCGCCGACTAGCGTGCGCCCACGCGCCCTGCCTTACGGCCCGATCGTTCCGCCTGCCGCGGAGACTGACTGGCCGGCGCCGGCGCCGCGGCCACGGTGGAGGCGAGGGGACGCGGGCTGAGCAGCACGGCGACCGCCGAGGCGATGAACACCGTCGAGTAGGTGCTGGTGATCACCCCCACGAGCATCGCGAACGCAAACGGCTCGAGGACCTCGCCGCCGAACAGGTAGAGCGACAGAACGGCCAGTACGACGGTCCCGGCGGTGATCACGGTCCGGGGCAGCGTCTGGTTCACGCTGAGGTTGATGATGTCCCGCATCGGCTGCCGGCGGTTCGAGCGGAGGTTCTCGCGCACGCGATCGAAGATGACGATCTGGTCGTTGACGCCGTAGCCGACCAGCGTCAGGATGGCCGCGACCACGTTGAGCGACAGCTCGTAGCCCGCAAACGTCATGATCGAGAGCGTGATGAGCACGTCGTGGATGCTCGCCGTCATCGCGCCGAGTCCGAAACTGAGCCGGAAGCGCAGGGCGATGTAGCCCATGATGCCCACAAGCGACGCGATCGTCGCGTAGATCCCCTTCCGCTGCAGGTCCGCGCCGATCACGGCGCTCACGAGCTCGCGTTTGACGATCTCGGACTTCGGCAGCCCCGCTTTCTGGAGGGCGTCGGCGACCTGCTGCGATCCGCGTTCCAGGCTGTCGGCGTCCGTCGCGCCCTCCGCCTGCGGCAGGCGAATCAGAATCTGGTTCTCGTCGGGTGTGCCATACGACTGCACGACTTCCTCGCCCGGAAGCGAGGCGATGGCCTGGCGCACGTCGCCCACCGTGACACTCCGCTCGAACTGGACCACCATCAGGGTCCCGCCGGAGAAATCGATGCCGAGCGGCAGGCCGCGCGTGAAGATCACCCACAGGCCGGCGACGATGATGAGCCACGACAGGGCCAGCGTGTGCCAGCGCCAGCGGAGCCAGTCGATGTTGACGTTGGTCAGGATGCGCATGATGATTCGCCCACTAGTGGTATGTCATTCGAGCATTACTGCCGGCCGCTCCGTTGTCGCGGCCGGAAATCGCGGTTCGAAGCTCGTTGTTCGCGGTACTCTTCCAGTTGATACAGCCCATTAGATGCTGACGGTCGCCGCACGGCGGCGCGAGAGCACCAACTCGAACATGGTCCGCGACACGAACACGGCCGTGAAGACGTTGGCCGCGAGCCCGATCGCCAGCGTCGTGGCAAAGCCGCGAATCGGCCCGGTGCCGAACTGGAAGAGGAACGCCGCCGCAATCAGCGAGGCGACGTGCGTATCGACGATCGTCCACCAGACGCGGTCGAATCCGCCGTTGATCGCGGATTTCACGCTCTTGCCCGTCGCCAGCTCCTCCTTGATTCGCTCGAAGATCAGCACGTTCGAGTCCACGCCGATCCCGATCGTCAGGATGAAGCCCGCAAAGCCCGGCAGCGTCATCGACGCGTCTATGCTGGCCATGAGTCCCAGCAGGATGATCAGGTTCACGATGATGGAGGTGAGCGCGTTGAGGCCCGCGAGCTTGTAGTAGAAGAGCATGAAGACCATGACGAGCAGCAGGCCGCCCACGGCGGCCGTGACGCCCGACCGAATCGAGTCCTCGCCGAGCGAGGCTCCCACCGTCCGCTCTTCGAGGTAGTCCATCGACGCCGGGAGCGCCCCGGACTTCAGTGTGATCACCGTATCGAGCATTTCGTCGCGAGTGATGCCGGTGATCTGTCCGTTGTCCGTGATGCGCCCTTGAATCGTGGCGTAGGACATGACGCGCTCGTCGAGCACGATCGCCATCGGGCGCCCGAGGTTCGACTGGGTGAACTTGCCGAAACGCTCCGCCGCGTCCTGCTTCAGCGTGAACGCAACGGCGGGCCGGTTGTACTCGTCGAGCGACTGCTGGGCGTTGCGCAGGTCGTTTCCCGCGACGGCCGCCACTCTCTTCACGAGATAGTACGAGGTGCCGGCCGTGCCCGCCGTCCCGGTTCCCTCGCTGCGTCCTGGAAGGATCTCCGCGTCCGGTGGCAAGGCGTTGTTGACCGCCTGCAGGGCCGCCTCGCGGCTTGGAAAGGGCCCCTGGTCCATGAGCCTCAACTCGAGCCGGGCCGTCGACTTGATGATGTCCTTCGCCCGGCGGACGTCGCTCACGCCCGGGAGCTGCACGACGATCTGATCCTGCTCGGTGTATCGGGCCACGATCGGCTCGGCCACGCCGAGCTCGTTGACGCGCCGCTCGATCGTTTCGAGTGCCTGCGCCACGGTCTGATCGCGAAGCTGGTTCGCGACGTTGGGCTTGATCCGGTAGGTGTATCCCCCCGCCTCGGGCGACCGGTCGAACACCGACTCGACATCGGCGGCCTGTGCCCGGAACCCGGCATCGTCCTGGATGCCTTCGACTCGAAACTCGGTGGGACTGGTCACTTCGACCTTCGAGACCTGCACGCCCTCCCGCGCAAGTGAGTCTCGAAGCCGTTCGACCGTCGTCTCCGTCTCGACGCGCAGGGCGTCGTCGGTCTTGACGCGCAGGACGAGGTGAACGCCGCCTTTCAGGTCGAGACCCAGCTTCACCTTTTCCCGAGGGGGAACGAACGCCCACACCGAGAGGCCGATGACGACGGCGATGATCCCGAGCCGCCACTGGAGATTCTTGATCATTGCTGGTTGCCCTCAGGAACCACGGGCTCCTGCCCCTGGTAGCCGACGATGGCCTGGCGGGACACGTCGATGCGCACGTTGTTGGCGATCTGGAGCTGCACTGCCTGGTCGCTCACGCGCGTGATCGACCCGAATATGCCGCCGGACGTGATGACCTTGTCGCCAACCTTCAGCGCCGCCAGAAACGCTTGAACCTTCTGCTGGCGCTTCCGCATCGGCAGCACCATCACGAAATAGAAGATCCCGAGAATCAGGATGAACGGGACGATCTGAAGCCACGGGCTCGGGCTCCCCTGCGGGGCCACGGCCACGAGAAAAGGATCGAGAAGATTCATGATTCGTAAGACAGGCGGGCAACCGACTGAAGGAACTCCTGCCTGAACATGTCGAAGCGCCCGAACACAATAGCCTCCCTGATCCGTTTCATCGTGTCAAGGTAGAAGGTCAGATTATGCAACGTGTTAAGGGCGCCGGCCGTCATCTCGCCCGCAAGGTACAGGTGCCGGAGATATGCCCGCGAATGACGGCGGCACGTGTAGCACCGGCAGTTGGCATCGAGCGGCGCGTCGTCGTCGGCATACCGGGCGTTCTTGATGTTGATCCGGCCCTGGCTCGTGAAGAGCTGTCCGTTGCGCGCGTTGCGCGTGGGCAGGACGCAGTCGAACAGATCGATGCCCCGTCCCACGCACTCGACCAGATCCTCGGGCGTCCCGGCGCCCATGAGGTATCTCGGCTCGCGCTCCGGCAGATGGCGCGCGGTACCCTCGACCATGTCGTACATCACGTCAACCGGTTCCCCGACGCTGAGGCCGCCGATCGCGTAACCGTCGAAGCCGATCGCGATCGTCGCTTCGGCGCTCTCACGACGGAGGTCGGCAAACACACCGCCCTGCACGATCCCGAACTGCGCCTGGCCGGGATTCATCACGGCCACATCGGGCGGCGGCGAGGACCGCAGTGCCTCCAGCCGGCGTCGGCATCGTTCGGCCCAGCGAAGCGATCGCCCCACGGATTCGGCGGTCTGTTCATGTGTTGACGGGTACGCAAGGCACTCGTCGAGCACCATCGCCACGTC
>DASTDQ010000111.1:0-2900 GCA_035710305.1 Vicinamibacterales bacterium
AGCACGAGGGACGGGCTGAGCGAAACGATGGAGAAGCCCACCACCAGGGCGAGGATCGCCCAGAGCGGCACGCGTTTTTTCCAGTTCACTTCCTTGAAGCTCCAGAACGGAACGTTGGAGACCATGGTGACGCCCACGAACACCGCGACGGCCCATGTGACGGCGGCGATCCAGACGTGCTCACGCGGCACGAAGTCGTGGTCCACGAGAACCCAGACGAGTCCGGCCATGATCGCGGCGCCGGAGGGGCTTGGCAGCCCCTGGAAGTAGCGCTTGTCGACCGCGGCGATGTTGGCGTTGAAGCGGGCGAGGCGGATTCCAGCGCCAGCGCAGTAGATAAAGGCGCCGATCCAGCCCGCGGTGCCGAGCTCCTTCAGCACCCAGACGTAGGTCATGAGCGCCGGCGCCGCACCGAACGCGACCATGTCGGCGATCGAGTCGTATTGCGCGCCGAACTCGCTCTGCGTGTTCGTCCAGCGCGCCACCCGGCCGTCCATTCCGTCAAGCACCATGGCGACGAAGATCGCGATCGCGCCGATCTCGAAGCGGCCGTTCATCGCCTGCACAATGGCGAAGAAGCCGCAGAACAGCACCCCGGTGGTGAAGAGATTCGGCAGCAAGTAGATCCCCCGGCGTCGCAGGCCGACGGGGCCGGGTTGCGCTACTTCGGGTTCGTAGTCGGGGGCTTCAGCCATGCGAGCACGCTCTCCGCGGCGTACACCTTGTCGCCGATCGCCGCCTTGACCTCGGCGTCGAGCGGCAGGTAATGGTCGACGCGCGAGCCGAAGCGGATGAAGCCGAAGCGCTGGCCGCGCTCGAGCTCGGCGCCGGTCCCAACATAGCACAGGATGCGGCGCGCAATCAGCCCCGCCACCTGAACGCAGGTGACGTCGTGGCCCTCCGGCGTGTGCAGCCAGAGGGCGTTGCGCTCGTTCTCGAGCGAAGCCTTGTCGAGGGCGGCGTTGACGAACGCGCCGGGGAAGTACCAGCGCTCCTTCACCACGCCGTCGACCGGCGAGCGGTTGGAGTGCACGTTGAACACGTTCATGAACACGCTGACCTTCAGCGCGTCGCGCTTCACGTAGGGATCCTGCGCGCGGCTCACCTCGACCACGCGGCCGTCGGCCGCGGACAGCACCGCGCCCAGGGCGTCGGGCACCTCGCGCGGCGGGTCGCGGAAGAACTGCAGGATGAAGATGGCGGCGAGCCAGAGCGGGACCGACCACCACCAACCCAGCCAGAAGCCCACCAGGAAGGAGACGACGACAGCGATGCCGACGAACAGCCACCCTTCCCGGGCGATCAGCGGGTGCGGGTAGCGTCGTTGCTTCAATTCTTCGAGGTGTCGACGAGGCGGTTCCGTTTGATCCACGGCATCATCTCGCGCAGTCGCGCGCCGACCTTCTCGATCGGCAGTTCCGCCGTCATGCGCCGCTGGCTGAGGAGGCCAGGCGCGCCGGCGCGGTTTTCGAGCACGAAGTCCTTCGCGTACTCGCCGTTCTGGATACGGTGCAGCGCCTCCTTCATGCGCTTCCTCACGCCCTCGTCGATGATCTTGGGCCCGGTCACGTACTCGCCATATTCGGCGTTGTTCGAGATCGAGTAGTTCATGGTGCCGATGCCGCCCTCGTACATGAGGTCGACGATCAGCTTGAGCTCGTGCAGGCACTCGAAGTAGGCCATCTCGGGCGCGTAGCCTGCGTCGACCAGCGTGTCGAACCCGGCCTTGACGAGCTCGACGCAGCCGCCGCACAGCACCGTCTGCTCACCGAAGAGATCGGTCTCCGTCTCCTCGCGAAAAGTGGTTTCGATGATCCCGGCCTTGCCGCCGCCAATCGCCGCCGCGTAGGAGAGCGCAACGTCGCGCGCCTTTTTCGACGGATTGCGGTGGACTGCAATCAGCATTGGCACTCCGCCCCCCGCGGCATAGGTTGAGCGCACGGTATGGCCGGGCGCCTTCGGCGCCACCATCCACACGTCGAGGTCGGCGCGCGGCTGGATCAGGCCGTAGTGGATGTTGAATCCATGCGCGAACGCGAGCGAGGCGCCTTTCTTGATGTTGGGCTCGACGAACTGCTGATAGACCGCGGCGTGGTGCTCATCGGGCAGCAGGATCATGACGATATCCGCCCCCTTGATCGCGTCGGCTAGCTCGGCCACCTTGACGCCGGCCTTCTTCGCCTTGTCCCACGAAGCGCCGCCCTTGCGCAGCCCGACGGTGACCTTGACCCCCGATTCCTGAAGGTTCAACGCATGCGCATGGCCCTGCGAGCCGTAGCCGATGATGGTGACCTTCTTTCCCTTGACGAGCGAAAGGTCCGCGTCCTTGTCGTAGTAAACCTTCATGGATCCCCCTGAAAAACTACACGCGCAGAACCCGATTGCCCCGCCCGATTCCGCTGGCCCCGGTTCTTACGGTCTCGATGATGGCGCCCTGGTCGAGCGACCGGATGAAGGCGTCGAGCTTCGCGCCGTCGCCGGTAAGCTCGATGGTATAGGTGTTGTCGGACACGTCGATGATGCGGCCGCGGAAGATATCGGCCATGCGTTTCATGTCCTCGCGCTCCTTCTGGCCGGCTCGGACCTTGATCAGCATGAGCTCACGCTCGATGTGCTCGGCCTCGGAGAGATCGATGACCTTGACCACCTCGATCAGCTTGTTCAGCTGCTTAGTGATCTGCTCGACCACATCCTCCGAGCCGGTGGTGACGATGGTCATGCGCGACATCGAAGCGTCCTCGGTCGGCGCCACCGTCAGCGTCTCGATGTTGTAGCCGCGCGCCGAAAAGAGCCCGGCGATCCTGGAGAGGGCCCCTGCTTCGTTCTCCACCAGGATCGAGATGATGTGGCGCATCAGAGATCCTCGTAGAGGATCATTTCGGTGATCCCCTTGCCGCCGG
>DASTDQ010000112.1:0-2540 GCA_035710305.1 Vicinamibacterales bacterium
GCGCGTCGGGTTCTGCGTCCTCGCGTACTCGTAGCCCTTGTGCCGGCCGAGCGCTTCCTGCACGTAGGTTGACGTCTGGTAGATCGGCGTCACGATGGCGCCGGTCGCAGGGTCGGGCTCCTGGCCGGCGTGGATGCACACGGTATTGAATCGGGCGTTCTCGCGCAGCTTCACGGCGATTGAAGCGTACTCTACACCACAGCTCGCTTGTGTTGGTGGGCTCCGGCCGAGGCCCGCTGACCAAACAGCCTGTCCTGCAAGCCACGATCGTTGGCAACATCACCGACACAAGCGAGTTCCGGGGGTAGACTGGCTACCAGCTACCAGCGACTCACGTGACCCAGCAGCTACCACCAGGAGAATTCCCCTCTCGCGCCGTCGTTGCGCTGTCATGGCTGACGCGCACGTTCGCGGGGCGCGCCCTGATCGCCGGCATCGCGCTCAAGATCGCCGCCTGGGTTGGCAGCCTGATGGGCGGGGGAGCGGCGCTTCTGACGGCCATCGACACGCTGGGCGCCCTGGCGTTTCTCGTCGGCGCTTTCGTCCTCGGTTTTCGTCTCTACATGGCGGCCCGGCACCGGCTGCTGTGGCGCGTGCGCAGGAAGCTGGTGCTGTCTTACGTTTTCATCGGCGTGGTGCCGGGCCTGCTCATGGCGCTCTTCTTCGGACTGGCCGGGCTGCTCTTTTTCCTCAACGTGAGCTCGTACATGCTCCGAGTACGAGTGGCCTCGCTGGTCGAGGCGGCGCAGTTTGCCGCGCAGGCGGCCTCGCCCGCGCTCGAGCGGGCGCCCTCGTCGGCCGCGCTGGCCGAAGTGTTGTCGCGCCGCCAGTCGGACGCGCTGTCGCGCTACCCGCTGATCTCGTTCGCGATCGTGCCATCCGAAAAGGCCTGCGGCGGCACGGGGACTGCGGTGATCGCCACGGTGACATCGGGACCCTGGTCGCATCTCGATCCGCCGCCGGTCCCCGAGTGGGTGCCCTGCACGGGGTTTGCGGGCCTCGTAGCATACGACGTCGGCGGCCAGACCAGGGTGGCGGCCCGTGCCCTCACGAGGCCGCGAGGCCTTGGCGCATCGCTCCTGGTTGACATCCCTCTCGGCGACGAGATCGTCCGGACGATCCACGACGAAATGGGCCTCACAATCACCGGGTACTCGACGGGGAACGCGGTCGCGGAGGCGGCCGCGAGAGGGGGACGACCGTCGCCGCAGGGCCAGAACCTTGCCGTGGCCACCGTTGCACAGGGAGAACCCCTCGGATGGGTCGCCGTCCTCGATTACACCGACTGGACGACGGGCGAGATGGACAGGCTTACCGCTGGGTTCCGCCTGGGGCCCGCGGCCGTCTACCGCTATCTCTCCGGGCCATCGCTCGAGGCGCTGGACAACCGCACCTTCGGTCAAATCCTGCTGATCGTTCTCGCTGCCGTCGCCGGCATGTTCCTCGTCATCCAGGCCGTCGCGATGATCATGGGCCTCACGCTCGTGAGGTCGATCACCGGGTCGGTGCACGAGCTATTTGCCGGCACGGAGCGGGTCCGCCGCGGCGACTTCTCGTACAAGATCCCGATTCGCTCCCGCGACCAGCTCGGCGAGCTGGCGGGATCGTTCAACTCGATGACGGCGAGCATCGAGGACCTGCTCCGTGAGAAGGCCGAGAAGGAGCGGCTGGAGCAGGAGCTCCTGATCGCGCGCAGCATCCAGATGTCGCTCCTCCCGCAGGGGCCGATGCGCATGCCGGGCCTGACGCTGGCCGGACATTGCGAGCCCGCACGGGAAGTGGGAGGCGACTACTACGACTTTCTCCCGCTCGACGACAATCGGATGGGAATCCTGATCGCCGACGTTGCGGGGAAGGGCACGTCCGCGGCTCTGTACATGGCGGAGCTCAAGGGCATCGTCCTCTCGCTCAGCCAGCAGCATGCGTCCCCGAGGCAGCTGCTCATCGACGCCAACCGCATCATCTCGAAGCACCTGGGCTCGACGAGCTTCATCACCATGACCTACGCCGTCGTGGATCTTGCCGCTCGGACGCTGACCTTCGCGCGCGCCGGCCACTGTCCCCTCGTCTATGTCCCCGGCCCGCACAACGGGTCGAGGCTGGGGCAGACGCTGACGCCGGAAGGGATGGTCGTGGGGCTGCAGATCGACACGGGCGACTCCTTCCCCCGCTTGCTCGAGGAGATGACGCTGCCGCTTGGACGCGGAGATCTGTTCGTCCTCTACACCGACGGCATCACAGAGGCCATGAACACACAGGGGGACTACTTCGGCGACGCGCGGCTGGTGGAGTTGGCCGAGCAGCACGCCGACCTCGCGTGCGACGAGCTCCGCGAGCGCATCCTGCGCGAGGTGCACGCCTTCGCCGGCGACGCCGCGCAGCACGACGACATGACGATAGTGCTCCTCAAGATTGACGATCTGTGATTGGCGATTGAATCATCAATAGATCAACAATCACCAATCACCAATCGACAACGAATCGACAATCACAGATCGCAACATCAACAATGCCCCCGATCGTCGTGTTCAGCACATCAT
>DASTDQ010000113.1:0-3013 GCA_035710305.1 Vicinamibacterales bacterium
TCGCGCATGAAGAACCGTTCGTAGTCGCCTGACGTACTGAAGGCCGAATTCGCGAGCTCGATTGCCGCAAAGGTCGAGTTCGCCGGCCCTCGCGGATCCTGGATGCCGACTCTCCAGGGCCGGTCACCGCGGCGCCCGGCGAGGTAGAGGTCACCGCCGGACTGAATCATGAAGTCGGTCACACCGGCGCCGCGGAGGATCTCAACACCGCGGTCAAGCGCGTACCCCTTGCCGATGCCTCCGAGGTGCACCTGCATGCCCGGGCGCGCGAGTCTCGACGTGCCCGCGCGCTCGTCCACCTCCAGCGCGCGGTAGTCGATGAGGGAAAGCCGAACGGCGATCTCGTCGTGGGGCGGGACCCGGCCGTCGAGATCGTGATCGAACTTCCAGATCCCGGAGAGCGCGCCGAAGGTGACGTCGAACTTTCCGTCCGTCCACTCGCTCACCTGCCGCGCCGTGCCGATGACCTCCCTCACCTCGGGGCTCACTGGCACGGCGGGTCCTCCCGCGCCCGCGTTGATGCGAAGCACGTCGCTTCCCTCGCGCCAGACGCTCATCAGCCGGTCGAGGCGATCGAATTCGTCGAAGACCTTCGCGAAGGCGGCCAGGGTCGCGGCGTCGTCGGGGGCCCACGCGGTGAGGCGGACCTCCGATCCCATGCTGACGTGGGATCGTTCGACGAGCGCTGCCTGCGGACGCTGGCTCGACCCGGCGCAGGCCGTCAGGCAAAACGCGGAGACCAGGACGGCCCCCAATCGAGTCATAGAAGCTAGCGTATCCTTTGGCCCCCTTTCTGGTAATCAGGATCGAGTGACAGACGAGGAGTTCCGGGCCGCGTTCGACCAGCACAAGGACGCGATCTACCGCTTCGCCTGGCGGATGACCGGGAACGACGCGGCGGATGACATCGCTCAGGACGTATTTCTCGTCCTGTGGCGGCAGCCGGACCGCTTCGATCCCGCCCGCGGCAGCCTTCGCGCGTATCTGCTGGGCGTGGCGCGCAACCTGACGCGAAAGCGATGGCGGGATGCGCATCGATGGGAGGAGATCGACGAGGAGCGCTTCGTCGCGCAGCCGGTTGACGTGGAACGGCGCGAGACCGCGCAGATCGTCGCCGACGCCATCCGGGCGCTGCCGCCGCTGCAGCGTGAGGCGCTCGTCCTGGCCGAATACGAGCAGTTGTCGCTCGAGGACATCGCCCGCATCGCCGATGCCGAAGTCGGGACCGTGAAGTCGCGCCTGCATCGGGCGCGCGAGAACCTGCGACGAATGCTCGCTCCGCTGAAGCCGGCGAGCGCAGTGAGGTCAACACGTTATGGAACCGCTGGATGACAAGGACCTGAGCGAGCTGCTGAGCCGATGGGACGCGCCGGGCGCACCTCGAGGCCTGTGGCGCCGGATCAACTCACGGCGCGGATCGTGGTGGACGTGGCTGCTGACGGGGTCGATCCGTGTGCCCGTCCCGGTCGGTGCCGCCATCGTGATCCTCGCGGCGGCCTGGATTTATTCCACCCCGTCGCCCGATCTCGCCACTCCCACGCCGCCGCCGCAGGCGCCGTCGGTGTCGCTGGCAGACTTTCAGCCGGTCGTGAAGCTCGAACCGAGAATCATCAAGGTGCAGCAATGACAAGCGGAACGCTCAGTGCCGTGTGCGGCGTGGCCGCATCGATCGCGATGTGTCTGCCGGCGTCGGCTCAGTCCAGCCGAATCGGCGGCGGCAACATCTCCAGGCCGACGTTCGGGTTCTATTGGGTCACGCACTTGGAGCCCTCGACGCCGGGCGTGGCCGAGAGCTTCGGCACGCTGACGCTCGATGGACCAAAGTCGATCGATCGCCTCATCCTGGATCGCGCGAAACAGATGTACTTCGGGTACGAAGTGCTCGTCGAACCGCTCGGGAAGCACAGCTTCCGGTTGACCTTTCAGCCGCTTCTCATGACCCAGGACTTGAAGTCACGAATGACCGCGCAGCGATTGGAGCTGCACGATCCCGCGTCGCCATGGACGCTGCTGCCGTCGCCCTCGTTTCCCAAGCCGCAAACGATCCAGGCGGGCGACGTCGTCGCGTTGGACCTCCTCGTGAACAAGACGACCGGCCAGAAGATCGTGGACTACGTGACGATCCAGGAACCCGACAGACGGTTCGACGGGTTTCAGTGGATTCCCCCGCGCGACTTCACGTATGCAGGCGGGTCCCCGAGGGACTTCAGGTTGAACGACGTGGAATTGCGGCTTGTCTCGCCGCGTCTGACGATCAACGACGAGCTCGACGAGTCGAGCCTCCTCACGAATGACACGTCAGCCGGCACCTTCGTGTGGTTCTACGCGGGCGGCCGCGGCCGCTTCATTCTGTCGCTCCTGCCGAACCCCGAGCTCGGGTTCCGCAAGGCCGGCGAAGTTCGCGGAAGCTCGCTGAGGTTCACCCTGGGCAAGGACACCTTCACGCTGAACGCCGCGGGGCCGATCGCGCCGGGCCGGGCGCCCTTCAATCTGTACGTGCTGCACGATCCCGCGTGGCGGCCGAACTATCCCCACGCGAACCTGTCGGTCTTCGTCATGGATGGAGCCGACCGGGCAGATCTGCTGGTGAAGCCGAACGCGTCGGTGCGTTAGCCGGCGTCGGTCGATTGCCGCCGACTGTTCAGTCGCGCCTGCACCCGCTCGTATGCCTGACGGCAGGCCTCTTCGGTGCCGTGCTGCTCGAACCAGCCAGGCGCATGGGCGAGCACGAGGGCCAGCGGTTCACGAAGCGCGGCCGCCATGGCTGCCGGGTCCGCGGACTGCTCCCACCAGCGATCCGGGGGCTCGGCGCTGCGGCCCAGGATCCTGCCGATCAACGACGGCCGCACCGGCTCGAGCTTCGCGACGCGGGCCCAGAGCTCCAGAAGCCCGCTGCCGAAGCTGGCGGTCTCCGGCGTCACAGCGCCGGGGTGCAGGCAGAACTTCGAGTGATACACCACCAGGTTCACGGTGAACTTCCCGGTCATCGACTTGATTCCCACCTGGAAATGGA
>DASTDQ010000114.1:0-8405 GCA_035710305.1 Vicinamibacterales bacterium
CATCGGCATGGCGTATCACCGCCTGCTGACGCACCGCGCCTACAGGACGCCGAAGTGGATCGAGTACTTCCTCACCACGTGTGGAACGCTGGCGCTCGAAGGCGGCCCGATCTTCTGGGTGGCGACGCATCGCATCCACCACCAGAAATCCGATCAGGACGGTGACCCGCACACACCCCGCGAAGGCACCTGGTGGGCCCACATGGGCTGGATCCTCTTTGGCGAGGGGCTCCACCACGACGCAACCGTGCTCGCACGCTACGTCCCCGACCTCAGCCGGGATCGCTACCACGTGTGGCTCTCCAACTGGCACTGGCTCACCAACGTCGTCGTCGGCCTCGGGCTCCTGGTTTTTGGCGGCATTCCGTACGTGCTGTGGGGCATCTTCTTCAGGACCACCGTCGGCCTTCACGCCACCTGGCTGGTGAACTCCGCGACGCACAAGTGGGGCTCGCGCCGGTTCAAGACACGCGACGATTCGACGAACAACTGGTGGGTGGCACTGCTGACGTTCGGCGAAGGGTGGCACAACAACCACCACGCGCACCCGACTAGCGCGCGGCACGGACTCGCTTGGTACGAGCTCGATCAGAACTGGATCGGGATCCGCGGTCTGCAGATGCTCGGGCTCGCCTGGGACGTCAAGCTGGCCAGGCTCAAGCAGCCGATAGTCGAGGACGTGCTGGTCGCAGTGCCCGCCGACGAGGCGGTGGCCTAGAACGGCCGGCCCCCTGCAGCCGGCCACCGGCTGCGTCTACAATCGCTGAATGACGCGTCGCCAGAAGGCGATCGCTTTCTTCGTCGCACTCTGCGTCCTGCTGGTCGCGGCGGCAATTTCGCTCAACATCGGCTGGATCATCGCCAACGCCGACCGGATCACGCCTCTTGTTCTCGGCATCGTCCTCTTCGGGCTGATCATTGCCGGCCTGATCGTCTACACCGTGTTCCTCGTTCTCGAGATCAAGCGAAACGAGGAGCACGACAGCTTCATCAACGCCGTCACGCACGAGCTGAAAACGCCCATCGCCTCGATCCGCCTCTACCTGGAAACGCTCCAGGCGCGTGAAGTGAGCGAGGAGCGGCGGCGCGAGTTCTATGACGTGATGCTGGCCGACGCCGAACGCCTGCATCATACGGTCGATCAGGTGCTCAAGGCAGGCGTGGTCCGCGAGAAGCAGAAAGCCGTCGCTCGCGGACCGGTGGACATGACCGCGCTCGCCGGCGAGTGCGTCGGCCTGGCAGTCGTGCGTCACCACCTGCCCGCCGACGCGATCGCCCTTCACATGCCCGATGGCGCTTCCCTCATGGTCAACGGCGATGCCGAGGAGCTCAGGACAGTCGTCACCAACCTGCTCGACAACGCCGTGAAGTACTCGGGGACGACCGTGCGCGTAACTGTGTCGGTGGCGGCGCCGGCGCCCGATACCGTGTGGATCCGCGTCCAGGATCGCGGCGTCGGGATCCCGAAGAAACAGCTCAAGCGGGTCTTCAACCGTTTCTACCGCGTCCACTCGCGCGGCCTCCGGCACATCAAGGGTACCGGTCTCGGGCTCTACATCGTCCGATCGATCGCCCGCGCGCACGGCGGGCGAGTGTTCGCGCAGAGCGAGGGCGAGGGCCACGGCGCCACCTTCACGCTCGAGCTGCCCCGGCTGGTATGAGCCGCATTCTCGTCGTCGAGGACGAGCAGCACATCGCCGACGGCTTGCGCTTCAATCTGGAGGCGGAGAGCCACGAGGCGATCGTCGCGCGAGACGGCGAGCAGGCGCTCGAGATGCTCCTCACCGAACGCCGTGTCTTCGACGTCGTGATCCTGGACGTGATGCTGCCTGGCAAGGACGGCTTTACGGTCGCCTCGGAGCTGCGCGCCGCTGGACAGTTCGTCCCGATCCTGATGTTGACGGCCCGCGGACGGGCGGAGGACGTGCTGCGCGGTTTCGAGTCCGGCGCCGACGACTACCTGCCGAAGCCCTTCGAGCTCGCGATTCTCCTGGCCCGCATCAAGGGGCTGTTGAGGCGGCGATCGTGGAACGAGCAGGATGCCGAACCGGCCGACACACCGTCCGACACGTATTCGTTCGGCGGGCGCACGCTCGATTTCGGCGCAATGGAGATCCGCGCCGGCGGCCGATCCTACAGGCTGACCCAGATGGAATGCGATCTGCTCAAGTACCTGGTCAAGCACGCCGGACAGGCGATTTCGCGCGGCACGCTGCTCGAGGACGTCTGGGGTCTCCACGAGAGCACCGACACGCGGGCCATCGACAACTTCATCGTGCGGCTGCGGAAGTATCTCGAAGATCGACCGTCCTCCCCGAAGATCCTGCTGACGGTGAGAGGCGTCGGATACAAGTTCGTGGAGCCGGAGTGACGTGGCTTCCCGGAGTCGCGCTGCTGCGCCAGTACGAGCGCGGCTGGTTGCGGCACGACATCGTCGCCGGCCTCGTGTTGACGACGATGCTGGTGCCTGTCGGCATCGCCTACGCCGAAGCCTCCGGGGTCCCGGGAATCTACGGCCTGTACGCCACGATCGTGCCGCTGCTCGTCTACGCGATCTTCGGCCCGAGCCGGATCCTGGTGCTCGGCCCCGACTCCTCGCTCGCCGCCGTGATCCTGGCTGTCGTCGCGCCGCTCTCTGCGGGCGACCCTCAACGCGCGCTCGCGCTGGCCGGCACGATGGCCGTTGTCTCGGGCGTCGTCTGCGTCGGCGCCGGCCTGGCCCGGCTTGGTTTCGTGACGGAGCTGCTCTCGAAGCCGATCCGCTACGGCTACATGAACGGCATTGCGTTGACGGTGATCCTCAGCCAGCTTCCCAAGCTGCTCGGCTTCTCGATCGAGGCGGACGGTCCCCTGCGGCAGGTCCAGGCGATCGCGGAGGGGATGATGGACGGCAGGACGAACGTCCCGACGCTGGCGATCGGCGTTGGCGCGCTGATCCTGATCCTCGTTCTCAAGCGACGCCCTCGTGTGCCGGGGATCCTGATCAGCGTCGTGGGCGCGACCATCGTCGTTGCCGCGCTCGACCTGTCCGAGCGGGCGGGAGTCACGGTGCTCGGCCCGTTGCCCCAGGGCTTGCCCCGCTTCGCCTTCCCGCTGATCGCTTTCGATGACCTCGTGCCCGTTCTCACCGGCGGCATCGCCGTGGCGCTCGTGTCATTTGCCGACACGAGCGTCCTCTCCCGCACCTACGCGGCCCGCCTCCGCACCGTTGTCGATCCCAATCGAGAGATGGTGGGTCTCGGAGCCGCCAACCTGGCGGCCGGCTTCTTCCAGGGCTTCCCGATCAGCAGCAGTTCGTCGCGAACACCCGTCGCCGAAGCGGCCGGCTCCAGGAGTCAGCTGACCGGCGTCGTCGGCGCGTGCGCGATTGCGCTGCTGCTCGTACTGGCGCCGAACCTCCTGCAGGACCTGCCGAACACGGCGCTTGCCGCCGTCGTGATCGCTTCGGCGATCGGCCTCGCCGAGGTGAAAGATCTGCGGCGTATCTACCGCATCCAGCAGTGGGAGTTCTGGCTCTCGATGGTCTGCTTCGTCGGAGTGGCGGTGTTGGGCGCCATCCCCGGCATCGCGCTGGCGATCGTGATCGCCGTGATCGAGTTTCTCTGGGACGGCTGGCGGCCGCACTCAGCGGTGCTCGGCCGCGTCGATCGCGTGAAGGGCTATCACGACGTCACCCGCTATCCGCAGGCCCGCCTGATTCCCGGGCTCGTGCTGTTCCGGTGGGATGCACCGTTGTTCTTCGCCAACGCCGAGCTCTTTCACGACCGCGCGATGGCCGCCGTGTCCGGTTCCCCGACGCCCGTGCGCTGGCTCGTCGTGGCTGCCGAGCCCGTGACGAGCGTGGACGTCACCGCCGCCGACGTCGTCGCCGAACTCGACGATGCCCTTCATGCGTCCGGGATCGAGCTCTGTTTTGCGGAGATGAAGGATCCCGTCAAGGACAAGCTGAAACGCTTCGGGCTGTTCACGAGGCTCGGCGAGGAGCAGTTCTTCGCGACGGTGGGCGAGGCGGTCACCGCCTACCTCGCCCGTCATCAGGTCGCGTGGGAGGACTGGCAGCAGCGGCCGTAGCCTTTGCCGCGCCAACGACGCGGAACACCCTCGACAGCCGTCGCGCGCAGGCGGGATCAATCCGCGACGATCGATCTGATCGCCCAGCCCTGGCCGGTGCGCTCCAGTGCGACGGTCCAGGCGCTCGAGTCGTCATGGCCGCCTGGGGAAGGCGCTGTTCCGCAGGTCGCTGTCGCACGATTGTCCGCAATCTCCACGTCGCAGGACTGCAGGTCCAGTGGTCCACCAGGGCG
The DNA here is from genome assembly GCA_035710305.1 of Vicinamibacterales bacterium. Taxonomy (GTDB): domain Bacteria; phylum Acidobacteriota; class Vicinamibacteria; order Vicinamibacterales; family UBA2999; genus Gp6-AA40. The sequence goes on from DASTDQ010000114.1 coordinate 4,305, forward strand.
AACGTCCTGGTGGCTGACGAGGCGTGCGTTGTACGTGCGCCGGAACCGTTCGACGGCGTGCCGTACGGCCATCGCGTCGTCGTGGGTTGCCGGGCCGTTCAGGACCGCCGGGCGGCGTGCGGCCTGCGCTTCAATGGTCGTCATCGTCATCGGGTGGCGCGGCGCCGGCACATGCGTCGTGCGGGCCTCCGACACGTCGGTCACGAGCGAAGCACGCACGACGAATCGATCCGGCGCGGCCCCGAATACCTGAAACGGATAACAGGTAATCAACGTCAGCGTGGCGTCGTCGGTCGATTGGAGGACGCTGAGGTCGTGTGAATCGACCACACGCAGCGATGTGACGCGGTACCGGAGACGAGCGTGCGGTGTATCCACAAAGATGTCGTCGCCGATTTCGACGTGCCGCAGCGGTCGGAAGAACGAATCACGATGCCCCGCGATGACCGCATTGCCGGGCTCGCCGGGAAGGGCGGTGTTTTCGAGGTGCCCGGGGCCGCGGCGGAGCGTCTCGGTATCCGAGCCGTGCAGCACGACGGCAGACAACTCAACGCGCGGGATCGACAGACCGGCTATAGCCGCGCCTCGACGAAGGGCCGTCGGCCGAACCATTGCAGGCAGTGCAGGCAACGGAGTCGCCATCGCGGAAGGCGATGCGACTGCGGCGCGCGACGCCACCTCGAGCGAGTGGCGTGCGCGGCGCTGTGCAAGCGTCGCGTCGGTCACGATAAGCGCGCACCATGCCAGCGTCACGGCGCCGACCGTGACGAGTAGGCGCTGTGCCCAGTGCAGCACGGTCGCGCCTCGGTTTCGTGTCTGCCGGTCGCTAGGGTCCCGCATAGTAGCCCGCCCGCGTGCGGACAATCAGCCGGCGCCGGGCGTCCGTGTCGACGACCACGCGAATCGATCGAAAGCCGCCTCCTGGCGTGCCGGGAGGGCGGAAGCCGATGGTGTATCCGCTTCTGAGCTCCCGCGCAATCTCCATGAAGGCGCCCGTCACGTCCTCCGGGCGCCTGGGCGCGAAGGAGGCACCGCCAGTTTCGCGAGCGAGTGCTCTCAACACGCGAGGCCGGGCATCGCCGTCGTCGGGGTCGAACAGGCTTAGCGTGTAGATCGTGGCCTTCGACCGGCGCGCATGCTCCAGCACGGCGTCGAACGTCTGCGTACTCGCGTTGTCTCCACCGTCGCTGACCACGATCAACGCCTTCCGGTCGCGCGTGCCCAGCCCGAGATGGGCGAGGGCACGATCCACCGCGTCGTACAGCGCGCTCATCCCCTGCGGTGGAGCCGTCGTGAGCGCCGAACGGAGCTCGTCGGGATCTGACGTGAACGCAACAGCAGGCGGAAGGCCCGCCCAGACCGCCTCGTTGAAGTTCACCGTGAAGAGCTCGTCGAAGGGATGACGCAGTGCGGCAAATGCCGTCACCGCGGCTGCGACGTCGTTGGATCGGCGTCGCATGCTGCCGCTACTGTCGATCACCAGGCCGATCGTCGCTGGAAGATCCTCACTCGTGAAGAACTGAATCGACCGTGGCTCACCTTCGTCGTAGACCGTGAAATCCTCCTGACGAAGGCCGGCAACGAACACACCATGCCGGTCAACGACGGTCACGGCCAGCGTGACCAGGTCCGTCTCGACCGAAAGCACTGGAGGGCGCTCGACGGTCTGCTGCGCGGAGGCCGAGACACACACGACGCATAAGCCCGCAAGCAGCCCCGCACGTCGCAGCGTTTGCATGTCCAACCCCCAGCAGCGACGGCCGGGCGGTTCCGCCCGGCCGTGCCGCCCGCTCACTCAGCCCTGCCGGCGGCGAAGCCAGCCGAGCCCGAGTCCCACGAGAAGCGAGGTCAACCCGCCAGCCGCAGCGAGTGGCAGTGGGCTCGCCGTCCGCGGAAGCTCCGCAGGAGGAACCGGCTCCGGCTCCGGCATCGGCTCCGTCTCCACGGTGATTTCCGGTTCAGGCTCCCAGACCGGCTCTACTGGAGCCGCGACCTCCGGCTCCTCGACAGCCGGCGTCCGGGCATACGTGATCGGCGGCTGCGGTGCAACGCCGACACGCATGATCGGCCCGCCCTTCGGATAGACGAATTCGTACCCGACATTCTCGCCGCCGTAGAACAGCGTTTTTACGGCGGCAGGCACACCGGCCGGCGTTTCGCGGAAGGTCACGACCGTGTCACGCGTCATCGCCGTGCGGCTGTCCGGAATCGTGTTGAACATCCCATACACGATCGAGCCGTCGTTGCTCCTCACCTGAAGGACATTTCGGCTGACATCGGGGTTTGTCAACCGGAATTGATACGTGCCGGCGTTCAGAATCGCGCCGGGGACTTGCACCGGCCCGGTGAAGGTCAGGTAGGCCAGCTTGTCGTGGGTCACTGCGCTCGCGGGCGCGAGCGTCATCACGGTCATCGCTGCCGCGATGAGAATGCCGAAAAGCGCTCTGGTAGACATACAACCCTCCGAGCTTCCCCGAAGGACAGACGGCGCCCTTCGGCTCCAGCGTGTTTGAACCCAAGTGATGCATTTCCCCTGCCTCCGGGTGGCCGCGCCCGGCCGCATCGCGCGACAGGGATCCGCCCATGGGGGCGGGGGCCGGCGCGACTTTTTGCGCGGACCCCGCGGCAAATTGCACTCCGGTCCGTGGCTGAAGCCGGGGCCGACGCGTCACGTCTTCCTCTCCGGCGTCGTACCATTTGTCATGTCAACCATCGTCCAGAAGTACGGCGGCAGCAGCGTTGCGGACGTCGGGAAGCTCAAATACGTGGCCGAGCGGGTGATGCAGACGGCGCGGCGCGGGCATCGGGTGGTTGTCGTCGTGTCGGCCATGGGCGACACGACGGACGAGCTGCTGGCGATGGCGAAGCAAGTGTCGCCGAACCCCGATCGTCGTGAACTCGACATGCTGCTCTCGGCCGGCGAGCGGATTTCGATGGCGCTGCTGTCGCTCGCCATCCGCGAGCTCGGGGGCGACGCCATCAGTTTCACCGGCAGCCAGTCCGGCATCATCACCAACGATCGCCACGTCGATGCGCGCATCATCGAGGTCCGCCCGTTCCGCGTGCAGGACGAGCTGGCGCGCGGCCGTATCGTCGTGGTCGCCGGTTATCAGGGCGTTTCGTACAAGAGGGAAGTCACCACACTTGGTCGCGGCGGCAGCGACACGACTGCGGTGGCCATGGCGGCGGCCCTCGACGCGGAGTATTGCGAGATCTGCTCCGACGTGGACGGCGTCTACTCCGCGGATCCGCGGGTCGTCCCGGCTGCCCGGCGGATCGGGACGCTCTCGTATGAAGAGACGCAGGAAATGGCGGAGTCGGGCGCCAAGGTTCTGAACGCGCAGGCGGTCGAATTCGCGAAGGAGAAGGGTATTGCCATCTACGCGCGCGCCACACAGGGGCCGCTTCCGGGCTCGGATCCCTCGGCGGATGGGACCGTCGTCCGCAAGAGTCCGCCGCGTATGCCTGGCACCGTTGTCGGCGTCGTCAGCGAGCGCGACGTGCTCGTCCTGGACGGAACCGCCCCGCCCGCCGACATCCTCGCGCTGCTCGCCGAGCGCGGGGTTCCAGGCAAACAGCTGCACGTCTTCAACGACCGGACGACCGTCGTGATCTCGCGAGAGAACCTGCATGACGAGGGACAGCTCAGGGACGCCTTGCAGGCGCGGTTCGGGGGGCGGGCGCGGCTCGCCGACGGGCTCGCCGCCGTCAGCGTGATCGGCGCCGGGATCAACGCGACCTACGAGAACGTTCGCACCGGAGCCGGGACGCTGGGCACGCTCGGCATCGTTCCCGCGGGCACGGCGACATCCTCCTTCCGCACCACCTGGATGGTGCCTGACGATCGCGTGAAAGAGGCGGTACGCGCCCTCCACGCGCGTTTCATCGAACAGCCGCGGCCACTGCTGCCCTGAACAGAACGAGACGCCAGTCGATTTGTGATCGGTGATTTTGGTGATTGTCGATTCGTTGATGATTTGTGATTTGAGATTGGTGATTGAGAGCCCAATCGCCAATCAACAATCTTCAATCAACAACGATTCAGAAATCACCAATCAGAAATCACCAATGTCACGCCGTGGTCTAGAATGATGGCCTGAT
>DASTDQ010000115.1:0-5599 GCA_035710305.1 Vicinamibacterales bacterium
CCGACGTCCCACTTCTGGTTGTTCCCCACGGACTCCGAGTCGTCCACGTCGATCCGATCCGTCCGGTTGTTGTGCACCGTCAGCGTCTGGTCGTGCTCGATCACGCTGTTCATGTCGTACTGGCCGTGGACCGTGATCTTCTCCTTGCCCGCGGTGTCGTCGAACGACATCTCGTTGTAGCCGCCGCCCTTGTGGGTGTCCGACTTCATGCCGCTGATGACGGCGCCCGCCGGGAAGCCGAACGGGGGCTGGTTCTCGGCGTTGTACACGCGCCCGGTGATGATCGGCTGATCGGGATCGCCCTCGAGGAAGTCGACGATCACTTCCTGGCCGATGCGCGGCGTCGACACCGCCCCCCATCCCTTCCCCGCCCACGGGTGCGACACGCGGATCCAGCACGAGCTGTTCTCGTCCTTCTTGCCGTACCGGTCCCAGTGGAACTGCACCTTCACCCGCCCGTACTTGTCCGTGTAGATCTGGTCACCGGCCGGTCCCACGACCACCGCCGTCTGCGGACCCTGCACGAACGGCTTCGGCGTGCGACGCCTCGGCCGGAACTGCTGCTTGCTCGACATCGCCACGAAGCTGCACCGGTAGCTCGTGCCCGAGCCCTCCGGCATCGCTTCGTAGTCGCTGAATTCCAGGTCGTGGTTCGCCGCCACGATGAGGTGCTCGCAGTTCTGATCGTCGCGCGGGCAGTCCTCGAGCGTGAACAGCGAGCCGACGCACACCCCCCTGGCGTTGGTGGCGGCCTGCGCGATCTCGAACTGGCTGCCGTATTCGTCGATCCGCACGCCGGCGTACTGCTCCCCATCCGCCTTCTGCAGGTAGTGCCCGGGGTAGTCGTAGACCTCGTAGTCGCTCGGCGAGTAGCCGCGCGACAGAACCTTGCTCGTCTTCAGCTTGACGCTGGGCCGCTCGAGGTCGTAGTCGTCGTGGACGTAGACGCCCGGCTGGATCTCGCGCGAGAAGTCCCAGCTGCTCACGTGCTCGAGCTCCGGCCTCACGAGCTGATCCGGGGCGATGAAGGGGAGCTTGTCGTAGCCCGGAAACGGCGTGTGCTTGCTCGTCGAGTCGGTGAGCACCACCGTGTTGTGGCCGTCGGTGTGCTTGATGTAGTACGAGATGCCCTCCTCCTCCATCAGCCGGCTGACGAAGTTGAAGTCGGTCTCCCGGTACTGCACGCAGTAGGTCCACTTCCGGTACTTGCCGGTCAGCTCGAACTTGAAATCGGCCGTCTTCTCGTCGCCGAACACCGCCTTGATGATGTCGGGCACCGCCATGTCCTGGAAGATGCGGCAATCGCTCGTCCGGGTCAGGAGCCAGAGCCACGGGCGCACCGCGGCGAAGTAGCGGTGATAGCGGCCGTACTTGCCGCCCTGCGCGAACCGCGACACGATGCCGTTGAAGTAGCGCGTGCTGTCGTCGGGCAGCGCCAGCTTCACCGTGACGCTCTTTCCGAGGATCTCGTCGAGGTTGATGTCGTTCTTCGGGCTGAGCAGGTCGAGCTGGAGCTCGCTCAACCGTCCCATCTCCTCGCGCGCGTGCATGCCGTGGAACAGCAGCACGTCGTCCCCGAGCGGCGTCGTGATTTCCATGACTCTCGGCATGGTCTAATTCCTCGCCGCTTTCGTCGCCCGCACGACGAATCCCTCGACCGGATCGCCGGCTTCGAGGCGCAGCTCCGCCGGCACGATCTCCGGCTGAAGCCGCGCACCCGTCAGCACGCATTCGAGGTACCGGCGCGTGTGGCAATACCGCCCGTGGTTGCTGAGGAGGTACCCCGCAGACGACTCGCCGTCGGCCAGCGCCTCCACGGTGAATATGAGCCGGCCGCCCGGACGCAGCGCCTGCGCCGCCGCCGCCGCCACGTCCTGGAGTGGCCCGAAGTAGACCAGCGTGTCCGCCGACACGATCACGTCGAAGGCCCCCGTCTGTTCGCGCAGGTACGCAGTCAATTCAGCTTTGACGAGCTCGTCGTAGATCTTGCGCGCACGGGCCTGGGTGAGCATTCCCGCCGACAGATCCACGCCCACCAGCCGGCGCGCGTACGGCGAGAGCAGCGGTCCGCACAATCCGGTGCCGCAGCCGGCGTCGAGCACGTCGAACTGTTTCGACGCCACGGCGCTGGAGTCCGCCACCATGCCCGACACGAGCTCGGGCGCGCGATAGAGGAGCTTGGCGAGCTTGGAATCGAAGCTGGCGGCAAAGCCGTCGAAGGTCGCCTCGACGAAGCCGTCGGAGGCGCGGGCCGGCACGTCCTTCCCCGAGCACGCGGCCCTCATGTGCACCGCGATCGGATGGCCGGGCTCTTCCGCGAGCCACTCGTCGAATACGCGCACCGCGGCTTCGGCATCACCCAGGGTGCAGTGCGCCAGGGCGAGCAGCCTGCGGGCTTCGGGGTGCTTCGGCCGGAAGGTGATGACCTTGCAGAAGCAGATGACCGCTTCGTGAGTCCGCTTCTGGGCGTTCAGCAGGACGCCCAGGTTCGTGTAGGCATCGGAGTGCTCGGGGCTGAGGCGAATCGCAGCCCGATAGGCGTCCTCGGCACCGGCGAGATCGCCCTGTGCCCTGAGCAGGACGCCGAGATTGTTGTGCGCGTTGGCGTGATCCGGGTCGATCGCGATTGCGCGGCGGCACGCGGCGACGGCCTCGTCCAACTCGAGGCGATCGCGCAGCACGACGCCCAGGTTGCTGTGCCAGTCCGCCTGATGCGGCTGAAGCTCGAGGCTCCGCCTGATCAAGGCAACGGCTTCGTCGCTGTGCCCTTCCTGATGGGCCAGCACTCCCGAAAAGTGCAGGGCGTCGGCGTGGTCCGGGGCGACCTCCAGCACTCTCTTGTAGAGGTCGCGCGCGGCCGACCACTGCTCTTTCTTCTGCAGCCCGATCGCGAGCGACACCGCCTCCTCCAGCGTGACGGCGCGATCCTTGGTCGGCGATTGCTCCATGCTGCCTCAGCATGGGGTCAGATCTTGATTTTTGCGCGGCGTGCAAAAATCAAGATCTGACCCCTAGTCGAATCGATACGCGAAATCGCCGTCGGCCACCGCCAGCCGTACGCCGTTCAGCCCGCCTCCCGCCATCGTGCGAGCAAGAAACTCGCGGCTGATTGCGGGGAGCACGGTGTTCGTGAGGATGGCGTCGATCATACGTCCGCCGCTCTCGACCTCGGTACACCGGCTGACGATGAGCTTGACCGCCTCGTCGTCGTAGTGAAACGGGATCTTGTGGTGCTCGGTCACCCGCCTGGCAATCCGGCCGAGCTGCAGCCGGACGATATTGGCCAGCATCGCATCGCCGAGCGGGTAATAGGGGATCACCACAAGCCGCCCCAGCAGCGCAGCCGGGAATTTCTTCAGGAGCGGCTCGCGCAGGCCCTTCGCAATCCCCTCTGGCTCCGGCATCAACTCGGGATCCTTGCACATGCCCATGATCAGGTCCGTGCCGACGTTCGAGGTCAGCAGGATGATCGTGTTCCTGAAATCGATGCGGCGCCCCTCGCCGTCCTCCATCCAGCCCTTGTCGAAGACCTGGAAGAACAGCTCGTGCACGTCCGAGTGCGCCTTCTCGACCTCGTCGAGCAGCACGACGCTGTACGGGCGGCGCCGCACCGCTTCGGTCAGCACGCCGCCCTCGCCGTACCCGACGTAGCCCGGAGGAGACCCCTTGAGCGTCGAGACGGTGTGCGCCTCCTGGAACTCGCTCATGTTGATCGTGATGACGTTCTGCTCGCCGCCGTAGAGCGCCTCGGCCAGGGTCAACGCCGTCTCGGTCTTGCCGACGCCGGAGGGACCGCAGAGCATGAAGACGCCGATCGGCTTGTTCGGGTTGTCGAGCCGGGCTCGCGACGTCTGGATGCGCTTGGCGATCATCTCGAGCGCATGACGCTGGCCGATCACGCGCTGGTTGAGCGTCTCGGCCAGGTTCAGCACGGCCTCGATCTCGTTCTTCACCATGCGGCCGACCGGCACGCCCGTCCAATCCTGCACGACGGACGCCACCGCATGTTCGTCCACGCTCGGGAGGATCAGCGGCGACTCGCCCTGCAACCCCTTCAGCTTCGCCTGCAGGTCCGACAGCTCGGCGAGCATCGCCTGCCGCTCTTCCGGCTTCAGCGCTTCGGCCCCGGTTGGCGCGGTGGTCTTCTCCGCCTGCGCCGCCGCCTCGAGCGTGCTGCCCGTGCCTTCGACCTTCTCGCGGCCCTTGCGAAGTTTCGCCCGGATCTCGAGAATGCGGTCCACGACGCCTTTCTCGGCCTGCCAGCGCGCTTCAAGCTCGACGCGGCGGGCCTCGCTCGCAGCCAGCTTCTCTTCCGCCGATGTCCGGCGCTCCCCGACATCGACTCCCACTGATTCCTCGCGGCCGATGATCTCGAGCTCGGTCTGCAGCGCCTCGATCGTCCTGCGGCAGTCCTCGAGCTGCGCGGGGACCGCGTGCTGGCTGATCGCCACGCGCGCGCACGCGGTATCGAGCAGGCTGACGGCCTTGTCCGGCAGCTGACGCGCGGGAATGTAGCGATGCGACAGCCGCACCGCCGCTTCGAGCGCCTCGTCCAGCACCTGGGCGCGATGGTGCTTCTCGAGGATCGACGCGACCCCGCGGACCATCAGGATGGCCTTCTCTTCGCCCGGCTCCCCGATCTGCACGACCTGGAACCGGCGGGTCAGGGCGGGATCCTTCTCGATATATTTCTTGTATTCGGCCCAGGTGGTCGCGGCAATCGTGCGCAGCGTGCCGCGCGCCAGCGCCGGTTTCAGCAGGTTTGCGGCGTCTCCCGTTCCGGCGGCTCCACCCGCGCCGATGAGCGTGTGCGCCTCGTCCACGAACAGGATGATCGGCTTTGGCGAGGCCTGGACTTCGTCGATCACCTGCCGCAGCCGGTTCTCGAACTCCCCCTTCATGCTCGCGCCCGCCTGCAGCAGGCCGATGTCGAGCGTGTACAACGACACGTTCTGCAGCGGCGGCGGCACGTCGCCCTTCGCCAGGCGCACCGCGAACCCCTCGACGACGGCGGTCTTTCCCACGCCGGCCTCGCCGGTGAGGATCGGATTGTTCTGGCGGCGGCGCATCAGGATGTCGACGATCTGCCTGATCTCCTCGTCGCGTCCGCTCACCGGGTCGATCTGCCCCTTGCGCGCGCGGTCGGTGAGATCGGTGGCGAATCGCTTGAGCGCCTCCTGCTTCCCCATCTGCGCGGGCGCCATCGCGTCGCTCGCCTCTCCCGGGGTTCCGAGCGACGATCCGTCGCGGGAGCTGAGCGCATCCTCTGGCGAGCCGTTGACGATGCGGCGGAAATCGTCCGACAGCGTGTCGCTCTTGACGGCCTCGAACTGGCGCGAGATCGCCACGAGCGCGTTCCGCAGCGACGGCGTCTTCAGCATCCCGACCATGAGATGGCCCGTGCGGACCTGCGCCTCGCCGAACATCAGCGTGGCGTATACCCAGCCGCGCTCCACCGCGTTCTCGACGTGCGACGAGAGGTCCGAGATGGACGTCGCTCCGCGCGGGAGCCGATCGAGCGCCTCGGTGACGTCCCTGGCGAGCCGCGACGAATCGAGCTCGAAGTGGCGGGCGATGCGGTGCAGGTCCGAGTCGGGCG
>DASTDQ010000116.1:0-9280 GCA_035710305.1 Vicinamibacterales bacterium
GTGCAGTAAGCGCCAGGGAGAGACCGGCTCGACGCTCGTCGAGGTGCTCGTCTCGACGCTCATCATGGCGGCGGGCGTGCTGACGATGTCTCAGCTGTTTCTCGCCTCGACGGTCAGCAACACGGCCGCTCGAAACGACACGTTCTCGACCGTAATGGCCGAGCAGAAGCTGGAGCAGCTGCGCGCGATGGCCTGGGGTTTCGACGTGGCCGGATTGCCCGTCAGCGATTTCGCGACGGACACGACTGTGACGCCGGAATCACCGACCGGCGGCCGGGGACTGCAGCCTTCGCCGGCCACCGCGCTGCAGGAGAACACGACGGGGTACGTCGATCACGTGGATGCCGCCGGAAACATCGTTGGCAACGGCGTCAACCCGCCCAATACGGCGGTCTACACGCGGCGCTGGTCGATCGAGCCGCTGCCGACGAACCCGAACAACACGCTGATCATCCAGGTGCTGGTGACGCCCAACCGAGTCAGAGGCCAGGCAAATCAAGGCACGGTGAGTCGGCTCGTGGGCGAGGCGCGAGTGATCACCGTCAAGACGAGGAAAGCGCAATGACCGATCGCGGCATCGGACGACGCGTGCGGGGAGACGCGGGGTTCACGCTCATGGAGCTCCTCGTGTCCTCGGCCATCATGGTCCTCATCACCGGGGCGATCTTCTCGATGATGAACCCGGCTCAGGGCGCTTACAAGGTGCAGCCCGAGGTGTCCGATCTGCAGCAGCGTCTGCGAGTGGGCATCGACACGCTGCAGAAGGACCTGGTGATGGCGGGAGCCGGGACCTACAGTGGCCCTGCGGCCGGGGCGCTCAGCTACTTCATCGCCCCGGTCATGCCGTACAACGCCTTCAGCTCGCCCACCGACCCCGCGCAGGGTGTCTACTTCCGGCCAGACATGATCAGCCTGCTCTACGTGCCGCCGACCCCGTCGCAGACGACACTCTCGGACCCGATGCCGCAGCCGTCGGCCGAGCTCAAGGTCAACCCGCAGCCGAACTGTCCGGGCAACCTGCTGAACCAGTTGTGCGGCTTCGAGGAAGGCGATCGATTGATCATCTTCGATCCCAGCGGCAACTGGGACACGTTTACGGTCACGGAAGTGCAGAACGCAGCAGCCCACCTGCAGCACAATCAGCAGAGTTTCACGACGGCCTACCAGGTCGGTGCGAACGTCACGGCCATCCAGGCGGCCGTGTACTACCTGCTCAGCGACGATGCGACCAACACCCACCAGCTCCGGTATTTCGACGGCTGGAACACCGATCTGCCGGTCGTCGACAACGTGGTCCGGCTCCAGTTCCAGTACTTCGGGGATCCCCAGCCTCCACAACTGACCGGCAAGCCGCTCACCAGCAAACCCGGCCCATGGACGACGTATGGCCCGTCGCCTCCCGAGCTTGGCATCTCGTACGCTGGCTGGCCCCCGGGAGAGAACTGCACCTTTCAAGTCGTGGGCGGCCAGCAGGTGCCCCGGCTCGCCACGCTCGGCGGGGGCGGCATCGGGCAAGTGGAACTGACGCAGGCGATGTTGTCGGACGGTCCGTGGTGCCCGGAGGCGGGCAAACCGAGCCGGTTCGATGCGGATCTGCTTCGCGTCCGGCGTGTGCGCGTCACGATCCGCGTGCAGGCGGCGCTCGCCTCGCTGCGCGGCCCGGCGGGCACGATGTTCCTGAAGGGCGGCACGGCCAACGCCAGTGACCGGTTCATTCCCGATCAGGAAATCCAGTTCGACGTGACGCCGCGCAACATGAATCTGGGACGCTGACATGCAGACTGCCTCTACGCGAACGTCGATCGGGTCACGGCTGAAGGACGAGCAGGGCATCGCGCTGATCGTGGCGCTGCTGTCGATGATGCTGCTGACTGCTCTTGGCATGGCGCTCTCGCTCACGACGACGACCGAGCGAAAGATTTCGACCAACTATCGCGACGGCGTGGAAACGCTCTACGCGGCCGATGCGGCGGTCGAGCGCGTGATGCAGGACGTGCTGACCGTTCCGGACTGGAACCGGATTGTCGACGGCACCGTGACCTCGTCGTTCGTCGATGGAGCACCGGGGACACGCACCCTTCCCAACGGCGCGCAGCTGAATCTGCTGGAAGCGACCGCGATGGCGCGCTGCGGCAAGCTGTCGTGCTCTCCTGCCGACATGGACGCCTACACCAACGAGCGGCCGTGGGGCCCGAACAATCCCCGGTGGCAGCTCTACGCCTACGGAAAGCTGGAGGACATCATCCAGACGCAGACGATCAACTCGAGCGTCTACGTCATCGTGTGGATGGCCGACGACCCCTCCGACAATGACGACAACCCGCTCCTGGACGGCGGCACCACGAACGGAGCGAACCCTGGTACCGGTGTGCTCTCGATGATGGCCTACGCGTATGGCCCGACCGGCGCCCGCCGTGTGATCGAGACGACCGTTGCGCGCACGGATACGACGGAAATCGAGCGCGGGTACACGGGCCAGCGCGGCCAGGACGAACAGAACCGCCGCGCGCGCAAGGCGGCGGTGCAGACACCCGGAAAGGCGCTCACCAGAACAGTCCTGTCGTTCTAAACGCTGGACCACACTTATGACAACCATCTTTCGACGCGGAGTGCTCGGTATCGTCCTGGCAGGCTCGCTGTTCTCGCCCCGCGAGGCGGCGGCGCAGCTCGACCCGCTGTTGTACCTGAAGGGCAACAAGCCGACCGTCCTGATTGCCGTCGAGACGGCCAACCGCATGCAGCGCGACACCGACGGCAACTACCGCGACGACAACATCTACGTGCGGCTCATGGGCGCCAATCAGGTGTGGGAGGACGCGCTCGGCATCGACAACGGGAACACGTTCCAGTTCTACCGCCGCAAGTTCGTCGGGCTCATCAACACGGACTCCTCGGTGTCCGGAGACCGGTTCGCGGCGGACCACATCGAGATCGTCGGCGACCGTGAGACCGCGTACGGGACCTTCGACCAGGCCACCCGGGTCTCGATCGCGCGCAACTCGCTGAAGGAGGCGATCAACCGCAATTCCGGCGTCGTCCGGTTCGGCCTGCTCCGCACGCGGCAGAAGTCGCCCCGCTACGAAACGCCAGCACCCGCCGGCGCGGTGAAATGGAGCATCAACGAAGGCCCGGTGACGATCCTCAACGGCGCCTGGCTGCAGCAGCAGCTCACCGGCGACATCAACGCGAACCGGTGGAAGATCACCCGTCCGATCGTCGACGACGTCAACGGCGCGATTGCCGGCCCTGTGGGTCCGCTCGTGGCCCCCGATTCCAACGCCAGCTCGGTCGTGGTGGGGACGTCCATCGTCAACATTCTCAATCTCCCGACCGGCTCCGTCGGCTCGCTGCTGCCCTCCGGCCGCGATCAGTTTGCCGTGGTTGACGCGCCGGTCGACAACATGCTGGACGACCTCAGAACGGAGGCCGCCCGGCTGATCGCCGCCGACCCGGAGTGCCGCAACACGGTGGCGATTCTCGTCGTGGGGGGCGGCGAAGGCAACACATCGGGCGAGAACCCCGTCGCGAAGGCGACGAGCTTCCTCAACGTGTCCGGACGACGGGTGCCCATTCATGTGATCGCGATCGCACCGCTCAGCGCCGCCGATCGCACGCAGCTTCAGGACGTGGCGAGCAACAGCGGCGGCGTGTTCACCGAGATCACCGCGGCGATGGTGCAGGCCACGCCCCTCGGTCAGCCCGTGCCCGAGTTCGTGCGCGCCGTGAACTTCGCCGTCTCGCACACGTTCGCCGATCAGGGGGACTTCAACCTCCCACCCGACGCCACGCATCCGTATGGTTTCTCGACGAACCATCAGGTGACGAGCCCGATCGTCGGAACGGTCAACCTCGAAAACGGGGTGGACATCAACGGGAGCGCGCTGCCCGACACGATCATCACGCACCCGGTGACGGGTACTGTCATCCCGCAGCGGTCCAACATCATGATCACGACCGGCTTCTCGCTGCCGGGATTCGAGGCCAAGGTGAGAGCCGTGCGCGTCTACCGGCCTGTCGTTGATCCTTCCAAGTCCGTCGGGTACAAGTTCGTCCAGGACGGCACGCGGCTGTGGGATGCGTCGGCGCCTGCCGCCGCGTCGCGAAACATCTACACGGCGCTGCCGAACGGGACGATGGTCGCGTTCACCCCCGCGAACGCCGCCATCCTGAGGGCGTACCTGAAGACGATCGACGTGGCGTCCGCCGCGTCGCTCATCGACTACATCCGGTCGCAGCCCCTTGGCGCGATCGTCGGTTCGACGCCGGCGATCATGGATGCGCCGTCGCTCGATCCGCCTCCCGACGCCGACTACCCGGGATTCGCGGACGCGAACAAGGATCGCCGCAGCATCATCTGGTTCGGCGGCAACGACGGCATGGTGCACGCGGTTGACGCCCGGCTGGGGAAGGAAGTGTGGGCGTTCATTCCCTTCAACCTGCTGCCGAAGCTGAACGCGCTCAGGAACGGGCAGCCGGTCGGCGACTTCCGGTACTACGTCGACGCCTCGCCGAAAATCGCGGACGTCAAGGTGGGCGGGCAGTGGAAGACGTACATGGTGATAGGGCAGGGTCCGGGCGGGGTCTTCTATCAGACGTTTGACGTGACGCTGCCCAACATGGCGAACACGGTCATGCCCGAGAGCGACGCGATCGCCGACGTGCTGTCGTACTTCTCCACGACGGCCAGCGTTCCGCTCAAGTGGGCCTTTCCGCAGTATTCGCACTTCGACGTGAACATCGGTGCGTGGGGCGACATCGCGGCGGCCGCTCCCGCCATTTCCAAGACCGTCGGTGAAACGTGGTCGGATCCTGCCGTGGGCCAGGTCGGCACGGCCTCGTCGCCCTTCGTCGTCCTGACCGGGTCCGGCTTCTTCAAGAGGTCGGTGCAGATGCAGGCCAATCGCGGCGGGGTCGTGGCCGGCAACACCTTCTACATGCTCGACGCCGCGACCGGCCTGGTGCTGGACTCCCGGAGCGTCGGCAGCGACGGCAAAGCGGAGACCGTGGACAACTGCGCCGCCATCAACGACTGCCGGGAGCTGAAAAACGCGTTGCAGGCGGACCCCGTGGCCACGGGCCCCGCGGACTCGCGGTACATCTCGAAGGTCTACATCGGCGATCTGGACGGCAAGATCTGGCGGTTCGACGTGGGTCAGGGGCCGCTGGGCAATCCCATCATCCAGCAGATGCTCAGCCTGTACACGATCAGCACGGGTGCCGGGTCCAGGGCCTCGGATCACCCCGTGTTCGCATCGATGGCGACCGTGAGCATCGGAAACGCGCAGCAGTACCTCTTCGTGGGCACGGGCAGCGAACTGCTGCCGCGCAACAGCGTCAACGTCCAGTACGCGATGCTCGTCATTCTCGACCAGGGCAACAACGGCACGCAGACCGCCATCATCAAGCTCGAAGCCACCGACGGCGTGGGCGGCGACGAGAAGGTGACGTCGTTCCCGGCGGTCGCCGGCGACATCGTCTTCTTCACGACGACGACGTACAAGAACAACGCGTGCCTGAAGCCGGACGCCAATCTCTACGCCTTTACCTTCATCGGCGGACCGGCCTACGACACCAACAACAGCGGAACCTTGACCGCAGCCGACAGCACGAAGGTGCGCACGACGGCGGGCGCGCGCGCGACCGCGCCGTTCATCGTCGATCAGCACCTGGTGTTCGGCACCGGCGATACCGTGGAATCGTTCGGTGATCCAGAGGACTACAACAACGGCGTCGGACAGGCCGGCGTCCGGATTCTGTCGTGGCGTGAGGTGCGATAGGTGGCCGACGGCGCGATCTGCGCAGGCTGCGGCTCGGCGGTTCCGGCCGGCCGCGCTGTGTGCGGCCGGTGCGGCTCGCGCAATCTGGAGGCCGAGGCCGCTCCGGCCGAGACGCGCTCGGCCAGGCCGATGCGCCTCGCCATCGTGGCGGTCGCGCTGGCGATCGGCGGAATCGCCATCGCCATGCTCGCGGGATCGCCGAAACCTGCGGCGCCGGTCGCAGCGTCGGCGCCCGGATCGGCCGCGACCGGTCAGGGCGGCGCAGCGACTGACGCGTCGAATCGACCAGAGGCGGCCACAGGAGAGTTCTCGGCGCTCGACGCCTCCCGCTCGGGTGTCGCGGCGTATAACACCGGCGACATCGGGGCAGCGACGACGCAGTTCAGCGCCGCGGTGGAGGCCGATCCCAACAACGCGTCCGCGCTGAACAATCTCGGCCAGGTGCTCGTTCGCACCGGCAGAGCGCGCGAGGCGATTCCCTACTTCGACAGGGCGATTGCCATCGCCGACAGCGTCTGGGCGTATCACTTCAACAGGGCGCGAGCCTACGCGGAGCTGGAGGAGTGGCGCCGGGCGATCGACGGATATACCACCGCCGCGAAGCTGTTCCCCGACGACTACGTCACGCAGTTCAACCTCGCGAAAGCGAGGCAGGCCGGCGGCGACCTGGTGGGCGCGATCAGCGCCTACGGGCGCGCCGCGGAGCTCGCGCCCGAGCAGGCTGAGTTCCAACTCTGGCACGGCCTGGCTCTCGAGCGCGGCGGCCGGGGAACGGATGCAGCCGCCGCCTACCGCCGCTTCCTGGAACTGCAGCCCAACGGCCCTCAAGCCGAAAAGGTGAAGGCGAGGCTCGCCCAGCTCGGCGGCGGTACAGGCGGCTCGCCTGTCACGCCTTGACGGTGGCGCGCCCCGGTTCGACAATCTACTCATGACCTCACGACCGACTCGTTGGCGTCTGCTCGGCCCTGTTGCCACGCTGATGGTCCTCGTGTCGATCTGTGCCGTTTTTCCCGCCTCTGGTCAGACCCTGGGTGATGCCGCGCGCGAAGCCCAGGCCAGGCGAAAAACGGTGAAGTCGCCCGGGAAGGTCTACACGAACGACAACCTGCGCTCCGAGCCTCCGCCGGCTCAGTCGACGCCCGCGCCCCCGCCGACGACCACCGCGACTCCGCCGTCGCAGTCGGGCGTGGCGCCGGGGGACGACAAAGCGAAAGCCGCCGATCAGTCGGGGAAAGACGAAGCCACGTGGCGTGAGCGCGTGAAGGCGGAGCGGGACGCGCTCGCACGCGCGGAGACGTTCGCCGCGGCGCTGCAAAGCCAGATCAACGGGCTGTACGCGGAATTCACGGCCTGCCAGGCGCCGCCGCAGTGCAACCAGATTTCCGCGAACCGTCAGAAGAGCATGGCCGAACTGGATCGCGTCAAGAGGGAAGTCGAGACACACACCAAGAACATCGCCGACATCCAGGAAGAAGCCAGGAAGGCCGGTGTTCCCGCAGGCTGGGTTCGGTAATCCATTGCCAATTTCGTGATTGGTGATTCGCAATCACCAATGTCGTCTTTCCCCATACTCATCGTCGAAGACAAAGACTCCCTGCGGACCATGCTCAGGCATGCGCTCGAAGGGCACGGGCACGTCGTGCTCGAGGCCCGGGACGAGGCCGAGGCGGTTCAGCAGCTCGGTCAATCGCGTCCGGTGGTCGTCTTGACCGACTTGAAGCTCCCCGTCGGCGACGGGTTCGGCGTGCTGCGGGCCGCCAAGGAGCTCGATCCCGATCTTCCCGTCGTCGTGATGACGGCGTACGGCAGCATTCAGGACGCCGTGACCGCGATGCGAGAAGGGGCACTCGACTTCCTGGCGAAGCCGATCGATCCGGATCACCTGCTGCTGATGGTGGAGCGGGCGATCGCTCAGCGGCGGATCCTCACGGAGTACGTCCTCTTGAAGGAGGAGCTCGCCGACCGGCGCGGGGCGCCGCGCCTCATCGGCGAGGACGGAAAGCTCCGTCAGGTATCGCAGCAGCTGCATCGGGCGGCCGCGACTGACGCGACGGTGCTGCTCGAAGGGGAGAGCGGCACAGGCAAGGAGCTCTTCGCGCGGGCGCTCCACGCGCTCAGCCCGCGCGCGGAGGGTCCGTTCGTGGCCATCAACTGCGCCGCCATTCCCGAGGGCCTGCTCGAGTCGGAGCTCTTCGGCTACGAGAAGGGCGCCTTTACCGGCGCCGCGCAGCGCAAGCCGGGCCGCTTCGAGCTGGCGCATCGGGGCACGCTCTTCCTGGACGAGATCGGCGACCTGCCGCTCGCGCTCCAGGCCAAGATCCTGCGGGCAATCGAAGAAAAGCGGTTCGAGCGCGTCGGCGGGACGCAATCGCTGCATGTCGATGTGCGCATCGTGGCGGCGACCAACCGGAACCTGAAACAGCGCGTGACCGAGCGGCAGTTTCGCGAGGATTTGTATTTCCGCTTGTCGGTGTTCCCGATTCAGATCCCGCCCTTGCGCGAGCGCGGCGACGACGTGCTGATCCTGGCTCGCCATTTCGTCGAGCGGTTCTGCAGGGATCTCAACAAGAAGCCGCTGACGCTGTCACCGACGGCGATCGAGGATTTGAAGGCGTACGCGTGGCCTGGAAACGTCCGCGAGCTCCAGAACTGCATCGAGCGGGCGGTGATTCTCACCGAAGGGGACTCAATCCACCAGCGTCACCTCAATCTGTCGTTCCGGCCGCCGGCGCCGGGCCAATCGCCGGCCCCGAGCCCCTGGGATCAGATCGACCTGTCGGGGACGCTCATGGAGGCCCTGCGCCGCGTGAGCACCGAGGCGGAGCGCCGGAAGATCCAAGCGGCGCTGCGGCAGGCCGGCGGCGACAAGGGGCGGGCAGCCGACGTCCTCCAGCTTGGCTACAAGGCTCTACTGCAGAAGATCAAAACGCACGGCATCGCTGATTCTTGAAGGCCTCAGGCCTCAGGCCTCAGGGCTGCTGGCCGGACAGTCCCTAACTCTTGAGCCCCAGACGAAGGAGCACCGCCCGTAATTCTTCCTCTGTGACGTCGTCGACCGTCATCGTCGCGCCGATCTCGATGGCAATGACGAAGTGCAGCCGCCCGTGCACGACCTTCTTGTCGCGCCGCATCGCTTCGATGACGTCGCGGATCGAGAGGCCGGCAACCGGGGGAAGCGGACCCAGTCGCCCGATGAGTCCCACCAGGGCCTGGCGCTCGCGTTCGGCAAGAGCGCTTCTCGCGACGGCGAGGTCGGCCGCTGCCAGCATGCCGTGCGCGATCGCCTCGCCGTGCCGGAATCGGCGGTAGTCGGTGACCGCCTCGAGCGCGTGGCCTACAGTGTGTCCAAAATTGAGAATCCGGCGAAGGCCGCTCTCTCGCTCGTCCTTCGACACGACGTCTGCCTTGATGCGGCACGAGTCCACGATGATCGGCGTCAGAGCCCGGCTGTCCTTCGCGAGGATCGCCTTGATGTCCGAGTCGATGCGATCGAAGAGGTCGCG
>DASTDQ010000117.1:0-5627 GCA_035710305.1 Vicinamibacterales bacterium
CACGAGGGCGGGAAGGGCGAGATCACGGTCCATGGAGACGAGGTTCGTCACGTGAGCCGAGAACGTGCTGAGGCTCGCCGAAATGGACTGTTCGTCGCCGATGTCGGCGAAGAGCGACTTGAAGATCGGGATCCGCGATCCCGGTTCGGCGGGAACATGGAGGCCTGACTGCGCCATGGCGGCCAGGAGTCCCGCCGTCTTGAGCGCCACGGTCTTGCCGCCCGTGTTCGGCCCCGTGATCACGAGGATCCGGGTGGGCGGCGACAGGAGGATGTCGACCGGGACGACAGAATTGAAATGGGGTCGGGAGTCATTTTTCATGGCGTCGCCTGGCGCAGCGTCCTCGAAAAATGACTCCCGACCCCATTTTCCCCGTAACACCAGCAATGGGTGTCTCGCGCCGCGCAGCTCGAACGTGCCGTCCGCCGCGACGATGGGTTCTACGGAGCTGGTGAGCAGGGACAGCCGCGCGCGTGCCTGGATGACGTCGAGCTCGGTCGCCACCTCGATCGTGCGCGCCAGTTCGGCGGGGCGGGCGCGAAAGGCATCGGTGAGCGCCAGCAGGATCCGCCGGATCTCCTCCGCTTCCTGCTCTTCGAGCGCGACGATGTCGTTGTTGATCTCGACCGTCTCGAGCGGCTCGACGAAGAGGCTCGCGCCGCTCGTCGATCCGCCGTGAACGATGCCCGGGATCGCCGAACGATGCTCGGCGCGCACCGTCAACACGTACCGCCCGTTGCGATCGGTGACGACCTGCTCCTGAAGGTACTTCGACGTGTCGCGGCCGCGCAGAAGAGAATCGAGCGTGGAGCGCAGGCGCTGCTTCTGCCGTCGAAGGCGATCGCGTATCTGGGAGAGCGCCGGGCTGGCGTGGTCCGCGATGTCACCAGACGGCTCGATCTTGCGGCGAACATCGGCGATCTCGTCCGAAAAGGACGCCACACCCTCGACCTGCCTGCTGAGGATCGGGAATGCCGCGCCCACCTTCACGATCGCGCCGCGCGACGACTCGATCGACTCGAGGTAGCCGGACAGCCCCAGCAGCCGCATCGGCTCGAGCGCGCGCCCGTCGAGCGCCAGCGCTTCGAGAATCGACTCGAGGTCGGATGGAGCGCGAAGGGGGAAGCCTGGATGACTGGCGAGAAACCGTGTCCCCTCGCTGGTGGCGCGCTGCGCCGCGACGATCAGCGAGGCATCGGTCGCCGGGTGCAGCGCCGCGAGACGTTCCCGGCCGGTTGGCGTAACCGCGAGGCCGGAGACCAGGGACACGATGCGATCGAACTCGAGCGTTCGGAGGGCGCCCGCATGCATCGACGGAGCTCGAGTGGAGGAGTGTACCACTTACGCTCGGTCGAGCCGGACCGTCTCGGTCGCATTGCGGTCCGACCCCAATCGAAACTGCATTTCGACAGAGCCGAACTGGATCACGTCCCCGTCGCTCAACGGCATCACGGTCCGGATCGACGCACCGTCGAGCATCGTCCCGTTCTTGCTGCCAAGGTCTTCGAGCGTGGCAGCGCCCCGGATGACGGTGACGCGGGCGTGGCGCCGGGAGACGCCCGCGGCGTCCACCCACACCTCACACTGCGGATCGCGTCCCACGGTGTTCTGCCCGTCGCGCAGCACGAGGGCCCGCTCGTTCCAGACGAGCCACGCGCCCGGGGGGTCCGGCTGAAGCCGGACACTACGTACGTCACGGTCCGGCTCGACCCGGACACTATGTCCGTCGGCGATGAAGGCGTAGCCGAATCGGTGCACCGTTCTGATGAAGCGCGGGTGCTGAGCCTCGTCCCCGAGCGCCTTCCGTACTTCAGTGATGACCATCGTCAGGCTGGCATCGGCGACGAACGTTCCGGCCCAGACCAGCTCATGCAGGTCCGTCTTGCTGACCGCTGTCGGGCGGCGCTCGATCAGGACGCTCAGGACGTCGAAGGCCTTGGGCGACAGATGAATAGCCTCGGATCCCCGAAACAGCTGACGACCCGCCGAATCGAGCGTGAACTCGCCGAACTGGATGGGCACGGGGATGCGAGGCTTTGGAAAAATCTTGCGGATTCTTGAGGACTTTACACCAGAACCTGCGCGACAGTGCACTCGTCCTGGTGAAGTATGAAAGTGGCGAGCGCGCCGACCGGGCGCAAGATCGTTCAGGAACTGGAGCGGGAGATGGAGGACCGGCTCTATCCCTTGTTCTACCGGACCCTGCCTCCGGCGGAGTACCACGTCTACCTTCATCCGACCGACTACCGCCAGATCGAGTCGATCGTGCCGCTGATCGTCACCGACGCCCAGCAGCGCCTCAGCGACCGCGTGGACCGGCTGAACGGCCGGGGCCGCTGGTCGCTCGTCTCCGAGAAGCCTTCCCGGATCGAAATCCCGGCGGGCGGCTGGGCCGTCTTCATTCAGCCCGATCCGAACGACGAGGTCGCCGCGGGCGAGCTTGGCATCGTTTCGCGCCTGGCGATTCCCGCACCCGCGGCATTCGACGGCGGGGCCCCGACTGTTCGAATCGGCCGTACGGTCGTGACCGAGACCATCCGCCGAAGCGCGGCGACGGAGGTCACGGCGCCGGGAAGCACGACAGCTTCAGCAGGGATCGCGCAGGCGCCGGCGCCTTCTCCAGGCGCTGATCCCGGCGCGTCTTCAGGCTTCGCGACGCTCACCTACGTGGACGATGAGGGCCCGCACCTGTTCACGATGCGCAAGGCGTCGATCGCCATCGGCCGCGGAGGCGACGCCCACTGGGTGGACGTGCAGGTCACGTCGAGCACACGCATCTCGCGCGAGCACTGCCGCATTCGACGCGACGGCAGCGGCGAATTCTTCCTCGAGGACGTGAGTACCTGGGGCACCTCGGTGAACGGCACGCGCGTCGCGCCGTACGGGCGCAGCGACATGTCGAACTCCGGAGAGCCGGCCCAGGGCTTCAGGCTGCCGAGGCAGGCGCGGATCGAACTGGCCGACGCGCTGACGATCGAGTTCAGCGCCCATGCAGAGCCGTGCTGATTGCCGCCCAGGCGCTGTTTCTCGTGGGGCTGGGGGCCGCCCTCATCTGGCTGACCTACCTGGCGTGGGTGAGCAGCCATGATTGAGCCCGTCGCGGCGCTCAGTGCGACGGGTCTGCGCGCGGCCGGCGCCTCCGACGCGGGGCGCGTCCGGCGGAACAACGAAGATCGGTTCTACTTCGACCTCGAGCGCGGCATCTTCCTGGTCGTGGACGGCGTGGGCGGCCACGCGGCGGGCGAAGTGGCCGCTTCGATCGCCACGGACGTCATCGTCGATCGTCTCGAACGCGGCGGCGCGTCGCCCGCGTCGGTGATGCGCCAGGCCATTACGTGCGCCAACAACGAAATCCACCGCCAGGCCCGGCGCTCGGTTCAGCACTTCGGGATGACGTGCGTCGTCACCGTGGCGCTGGTCTCGGACGATCGCCTGACGATCGGTCACGTCGGGGACAGCCGCTTGTACAAGGTCACGCCGGACGGCCTCTGGAAGCTCACGCGCGACCATTCGCCTGTCGGCGAGCAGGAGGATGCGTTCGAGATTTCCGAAGTCGAGGCGATGCGTCATCCGCGCCGGAACGAAGTGTTCCGCGACATCGGCAGCGCTCCGCGCAAGGCCGACGATCCGGAGTTCATCGAAACGGTGGAAACACGCCTCGAGCCCGACTCGGCGCTCCTCCTGTGCACCGACGGCCTGAGCGACATGCTCCCGTCCACGAGCCTCGAGCGAATCATCCGGTGCCATGCCGGCGATCCGCAGAAGGTCGTCGATGAGCTGATCGGCGCGGCCAACGATGCAGGCGGCAAAGACAACGTCACCGCGGTCTACATCGAAGGCCGTGCGTTCTCGGGGGCGGCTCTGCCTTCCGCGGCGCGGCCCGACCGGATGTCGTCCGGGCAGATCCGGCCGGCCGGCATGTCCCGACGTCGGATCCTGTGGCTGGGGATCGGCGCCGTGTTTGGCGGCGCCCTTGGCCTCGCGGCAACGGCGTCGGTCGATCGCGTCGTCACGATGTCGCGGGGCCGCGTGCTCGCGGCCGGCGGCGACGGCGCGTTCCCGTCGATTGCCGCGGCGATGTCGGCAGCGTCCCCGCGCGACGTCGTGCGTGTGGAGCCGGGCGAATACGCCGAGGCAGTCGTGATCAAGAAAGGCGTGGACCTGATCGCTCGTGTGGCGGGCTCGGTCGTCCTCGTGGCTCCGACAGGCGCCGAGAACTGGAGGGCGCTGACCGCGAGCGGCGAAAACCATGTCAGCGGCATTCGCGTGCTGGGCCGTCCCGATGCGCCGATTGCGACCGGCGTGACGCTCGATGGGGGCGATCTCGTGCTGGACGATTCCGGATTCGAAGGGAACATCGACGTTGCCGTTGACGTCGCACACGACGGCGACATCGTGGTCCGCGCGAACCGCTTCTCCGACGTCAGGGGGCTGCCGCTTCGGATCGGACGATCGGCAAGGCCGGCCGTTCGCCAGAACATCTTCACGCGAGGGACGGAGGAGCACGGGCCCGCCGTGCACGTCCTCGAGGACGCGATGCCGACGCTCGACGACAACCTGTTCGTCGGATACGCCGAGCCGATCGGCGCGCCGCCCGCGCGCCGCCAGCAGTTGCTTCCCGGCAACTTCGTCACTCGAGGCCAGGAACGTGTCGGTCGCTAGCACGGAGCCGCCGGTGAACGACGGTCTCGGCTGGGCGCTCGAGCACTACGTCATCG
The DNA here is from genome assembly GCA_035710305.1 of Vicinamibacterales bacterium. GTDB lineage: Bacteria > Acidobacteriota > Vicinamibacteria > Vicinamibacterales > UBA2999 > Gp6-AA40. Next base: position 4,719 of record DASTDQ010000117.1, read on the forward strand.
TCGGCCCGATTGCGAGCGGCCGATTCGGGTCGGTCTTCCACGCGCGGCACGTTGCGACGAATCAGGCCGTCGCGTTGAAGCTGATTCCCAGGCAGGGGCCCGAGAGCGATGAAAAGGTCGCGGCCGAGCGGCACGGCGCCATTCTTCAGCAGCACTTCTCGCTCGCGCACAAGAACCTGGTTCCCGACGTGTTCGAGCACGGGCCGATGGGCGGCTTCTACGCGATCGCGATGGAGTTCGTGGCCGGACAACAGCTCACCGAGCTGGTCAAGTCGGGTCCGCTTCCTCCGCGGCGCGCCGGAGACATCGGCCTCGCCATCTGTACGTTTCTAGAGAAGGCGCACCAGTTCAAGACAACGATCGAGGACGTGCACTACGAGCTCATCGTGCACGCCGATCTGAAGCCCGACCACATCCTCATCCTTCCGGACGACACGATCCGCGTCCTCGATTTCGGCATCGCGAAGGCGCTCGAGACGCGCAGCCTGGTCACGACCAACAAGTGGGGTTCCGTTCAGTACGCGTCGCCCGAGCGGCTGCAATCGGATGGGCGCGTCAACCGGCACACCGACTTCTGGTCGCTCGGCGTGATGCTGTTCGAGATGCTGGCCGGGTATCGGCCGTATCGGCGCTTCGAGTACAGCGTCAGCCGCCTCGATCGCGCGATCCGGACCATGGAAGCGCCCGAGGGGCTGCCCATCGGCAGCGACGTGGTACTCGGGGCCGTCGTCAGGAAACTGCTCGCGACGCAGATCGAGCGGCGCTACGCCTCCGCGGCGGCCATCGCCAAGGACCTCGAGGCGTACAGACGCGGCGAGCCGGTCGCTGCTGCTCTCGAGGAGGCGCGCGCAGGGCAGGAGACGATTCGCGTTTCTGGCAACCCGCTCTCGGCTCCGGGCTCCGGGCTCC
>DASTDQ010000118.1:0-15363 GCA_035710305.1 Vicinamibacterales bacterium
TCGATAAATGACTCCCGACCCCATTTTCCAGGAGCCCCATGTTATGAGATGGACAGCATCCGGTCCAGCGCCACGCGATTCCAGTGCTTCTGCTCGTCCGGCACCACAATCTGATTGTGGACGCGCCCTTCGAGAAGCTCCTCCAGAATCCACAGCAGATGGTTGGGAGAGACGCGGAACATGGTGGAGCAGAGGCAGCCGAACTGATCCAGCGACACGACCGTGCGGTGCGGCGCAAGCTGCTGCGCCAGGCGGCTCACGAGGTGGACTTCTGTACCCACGGCCCAGATCGATCCCTCGGGGCTGTTGGTGACGGTCCTGATGATGTACTCGGTGCTTCCGCTGTCGTCAGCCGCCTGCACGACGTCCCACGGCACTTCCGGGTGAACGATGACTCGCACGCCCGGGTACTGCTGCCGGACCCCCTGGATCTGTTTTGCGCTGAACCTCGTGTGGACCGAGCAGTGTCCCTTCCACAGGATCATTCGTGCGCGATCGACCTGGCCGGGATCGAGCCCGCCGCAGATCTCGTCGGGGTCCCACACGACCATGTCCTCGAGCGGGATTCCCATCTTGTACGCCGTGTTGCGGCCCAGATGCTGATCCGGGAGGAACAGGATCCGCTCGCCTCGCGCAAACGCCCACTTGAGCGTCGCCATCGCATTGGAGGAGGTGCACACCGTGCCGCCCCGCTCGCCGACAAAAGACTTAATCGAGGCGGCGGAGTTGATGTAGGTGACGGGCACCACTCCCCTGGTGCCCATCTGGGTCAGCTCTTCCCAGCAGGTTTCGAGCTGGCCGGGCGCGGCCATGTCGGCCATCGAGCAGCCGGCAGCGAGGTCGGGCAGGATAACGCGCTGGTGCGGCGCGCAGAGCACGTCCGCGCTCTCTGCCATGAAGTGGACGCCGCAGAACACGATGAAATCGGCGTCGGGCCGGTTCGCGATCTGCCGCGCGAGACGAAACGAGTCGCCCGTGTAGTCTGCGAAGCGGATGACCTCGTCGCGCTGATAGTGATGGCCCAGGATGACGAGGCGGGCGCCGAGCGCGCGCCTGGCGGCGGCGATGCGCACGTCCATCTCCTCGTCGTTGAGGCCAAGGTATTTCTCGGGAAGGGCCTGCCGCTCGGACAGGTGTTGCTTCTCGAAGTCGGTGAGCAGCGGAATCAGCGATGCCATCGGCGCACGCGCGCTTGTGAAACTTTTCGCAAAGTGCGGACGCGAAAAAGCCCAAACCCCACGTACCGGGCCATCGCCCCATGGGATTTGGACCTACTGGAATTATCCGTCCGAGGGGGGGCCGAGATCAACTTCCAACTCCCAAATCCCAACCCCCAAACGGCGCTCGCTATGTGAGCACTTCTTGGGAGTTGGGAGTTGGAGGTTGGGAATTGATGATGTTGTAGAGCGTGTCCCGCTCCAGCGGCTGGCGCCCCGCCGTCCGCACCAGACGGCCCAGCGCTGCCGTGCTCATGCCTTCCGGCGTCATCGATCCGGCCATGTGATAAATCTTCTCCTCCTGCACGGTCCCGTCGAGGTCATCAACGCCGAACCACAACGCCGCCTGCGCCAGCTCCAGCCCCGTCGCGATCCAGAACGCCTTGATGTGCGGGATGTTGTCGAGCATCAGCCGCGACACGGCGTGTACGCGCAGCGTGTCGGTCCCGCTCGGCGCGGGAAGCTTGCGCATCTGGTTGTTGTCGGGGTGAAACGCCAGCGGGATGAACGCCTGGAACCCTGCGGTTTCGTCCTGGAGCGCGCGCGCGCGCATCATGTGATCGACCCGCTCGGCCATCGTTTCGATGTGGCCGTACAGCATCGTCACGTTCGAGCGCATGCCGAGCCGGTGCGCGGTGCGGTGAATCTCGAGGTAGCGCTCGGTCCCACACTTGTCACTGCAGATCTTCTGTCGCACGCGTTCGGCAAAAATCTCGGCGCCGCCGCCCGGCAGCGAATCGAGGCCCGCGTCCATCAACTCGCGCAGCACCTGCGCGTCCGTCATGCCGTACAGATCGGCGAAGAACGCAATCTCGACCGCCGTGAAGCACTTGAGATGAATCCCTGGCCGGATTCGCTTGAAGCCCCGCAGCAGCTCGACGTAGTAGTCGAACGGCAGATCCGGATTCAGGCCGTTGACGATGTGAAGCTCGGTGAGCGGCTGATTGGAGCGCTGACGCAGCTTGTCCCACGCCTCTTCGAGCGACATCGTGTAGGCCTCGGGCATGCCGGGCTTGAGCCGCGCGAAAGAACAGAAGAGGCAGCTGGCCTCGCAGACGTTGGTCGGCTCGAGGCGCAGGTTGTAGTTGAAGTACGTGCGGGCCCCGTGACGCTTTTCGCGCTCGCGGTTGGCCAGCCATCCGACCGCCAGCAGATCCGGCGTCTCGAACAGACGAACGCCGTCCTCGAGCGTGAGCCGTTCGCCCCGGCTCAACTTGGCGTCGATGTCGGCCAGTCCGGCCGCCAGCAGGCGTGATTTCACGTCAGGGCTCTCCGAAATTCTAGCGTGCTATACTCGGCGTCAGAAATTGGGGTCGGGAGTGATTTTCGAGAAAATGACTCCCGACCCCATTACAAACTCGTCAGGTGAGTGAGGGAAGTGGGTGGAACACCCACGCGGTCCCGCCACTGTAAGCGGAAAGGGTCGATCGCACGCGTCACTGTGTCCGGTCCACTGGACATGGGAAGACAGGTCGAACCGTTCTTGATTCCGCGAGCCAGGATACCTCGCATCTGACACCTGTCCCGTGCACCTCGACGCCGCTCGAACCCGGGCGGCGGCCGATGGGTGCTCCGGCGCGAAGGACGCCGGGAGGAGACGATGTCCATTTCCGCCACTCGACTTTCCTACACGTACCGAAGGCGCACGTCGTCCGAGTGGGTCCACGCGCTGTCTGACGTCAGCCTTGATGTCGCTCGCGGTTCGCTGACAGGCCTCATCGGGCCCAACGGCTGCGGCAAGACAACGCTGCTCAAGCTGCTCGCCGGCATTCTCGCGCCCGACAGCGGAACCGTCGCGCTGGACGGGCACTCCCTGGCCACGATGTCGCAGCGCCAGATCGCGCGACGCATTGCCGTGGTCCCCCAGGAGACACACCCGGCGTTCGACTACACGTCGCTCGAGATGACGCTCATGGGGCGTCACCCGCATCTCGGCCCGTTCGAGCTCGAGGGGCCCTCCGACGTGGCCATCGCGCGGGAGGCGCTGCGGGCCACGGGGACCGATCATCTGGCGGACCGCCTGTACATGACGCTCAGCGGCGGCGAGAAGCAGCGCGTCGTCATCGCCAGCGCCCTTGCGCAGTCGCCGGAGGTGCTGCTCCTCGACGAACCCACCGCCTCGCTCGATCTCGGGTATCAACTGGAAATCGCGTCGCTGCTGCGGCAGTTGAACAGGGACCGATCGGTCACGATGATCATGGCGACGCACGATCTGAACCTTGCCGCCTCGCTCTGCGACACGATGGTGCTGATGCGCGGCGGGCGCGTGATCGCCTCAGGCGCGACGACCGAGGTCCTGACCTCGGGGGCAGTGCGGCTGTTGTACGACGTGGAAGCCGACGTCCGCCTCCACGATCTCGCGGGGCACCTCACGGTTGTTCCCGTCGGGCGGCGGGTATGAAGATGCCCGCGGGTCCGGCTGAAGCCGGACACTACGATCGAGGTGCCGAGCCGGCGTCGCTTTCCGGACAGAAGACGCGGCCGTCGGTGCGAGCCAGACTCGTGACCACGGTGCTGGGCTTCGGGACGCTGGCGGTCGCGACCTGCCTGCTGGCGCCGCTCGTCGGGACTACGTCGATCAGCCTGGCCCGCGCGTTCGATCGGTCGATTCCGATCGAGCAGAACGTGGACGCGCAGATCTTCTTTGTCGCGCGACTGCCGCGGGTCCTCGCGGGAGCGCTCGTGGGATCGGCGCTCGCGTCGGCCGGAGTCGTCTTTCAGGCGATCCTCCGGAACCCGCTGGCCACACCGTTCACGCTGGGCGTGTCGGCCGGCGCGTCGCTCGGAGCGATGCTCGTCATTGTCTTCGGCGGCGCGCTCGCGCTCGGCCCCTTCTCGACGATTTCTGCCGCGAGCCTCGCGGGCGCCGCCGCGGCGACGGCAATGGTCTACTGGCTCTCGACGCGGCAGGGGCACGCGATGTCCACCTCGGTGCTGCTGCTGGCCGGCGTCACGCTCAACTCGTTCTTCTCGGCGCTCATCATGTTCGTTCAGTACCTCGCGGACTTCTCGCAGGTCTACCGCGCCGCGCGATGGATCATGGGCGACCTGGACGTGGGCGGTCTCGACACGCTGTACGCGTCGCTGCCGCTCGTGGTGGCGGCTTTCGCGCTGTTCGCACTGCTGCCCTCGTCGCTCAATCTGCTGAGCCTCGGCGCCGACGCGGCCGCGGCACGCGGCGTGGACGTGGCGCGCGCGCAGCGCATCGCCTTCTTCAGCGCCTCGCTGGCCACGGCCGCCGCCGTCTCGCTTGCCGGCCCGATCGGCTTCATCGGCATCGTCGTCCCGCACCTGGTTCGCCTCATCGTTGGCGTCGATCATCGAATCGTGCTCCCGGCGTCGGCGCTCTTCGGCGCGGCGTTTCTCGTCGCGTGCGATTTGCTGGCCCGCGTGGTGCTCGCGCCGATCGAGATCCCGGTCGGCGTCGTCACCGCCATGATTGGAGGTCCGTTCTTCCTGTGGCTGCTCGTTCGAAAGAGCTAGTCGCGCGCTCGCTGCCGCGGACCGCACTGCTGGCCGCGGTTCTGCTGGCGTTCCTCGCCGCCGCGGCAGGGGCGCAGAGCCAGCGTGCGGGCGCCCGGCGCATCGTGTCGCTCGTGCCGGCGTTGACCGAGGCGCTCTTTGCGATTGGCGCCGGGCCCCAAGTGGTCGGCGTCAGCAGCTTCGACGAGTTTCCGCCGGAAGTGAAGACGCGCCCCAGAGTCGGTGCGCTGCTCGACCCGGACATCGAGCGGATCTTCACGCTGCGGCCGGACCTGGTGATCGTGTACGGCTCGCAGTCGGATCTGCAGTCGCAGTTGTCTCGTGCGGGAATTCGGGCGTTCAACTATCGCCACGGAGGGATTCAGACGACGCTCGACACGATTCGCCAACTGGGCGCCGCGACGTCGCACGAGTCCGAGGCCGAGGGGCTGATCTCGTCGCTTCACAGGAGACTCGATGCGGTGCGCGCCAGAGTGAAGGGGCGCGCGCGCCCGCGAACGCTGCTCGTGCTCGAGCGCCAGCCCGGAACGCTGCGCGAGGTCTACGCGAGCGGCGGCGTCGGCTTCCTCCACGAGATGCTGGAGATCGCAGGCGGCCGTAACGTGTTCGCGGACGCCGCGCGCGAGTCGGTGCAGCCGTCGGTGGAGACGCTGCTGACGAGCGCACCCGATGTGATCCTGGAAGTGCGGGCGACGGCCGTCACGGAGCCGCGCGCCGCCGCAGAGCGGCAGGCGTGGGCGAGCCTGGCCTCGGTGCCAGCGGTGAGGCAGCAGCGCGTCTATCTCCTGTCTGGCGACTACCTGGTCGTTCCCGGGCCGCGGCTGGCCGAAGCGACCGAGGCGTTCGCGCGCACGCTGCATCCGGACGCGTTCAAATGAAGATTCTGTTGTCGTGGAGCTCGGGCAAGGACAGCGCATGGGCGCTTCACCTGATGCACCAGCGGTATCCCGGTGCGGTGGGCGGACTGCTGACGACGATGAACGAGGCCGTCGATCGCGTCGCGATGCATGCGGTCCGGCGCGACGTGCTCAGCGCACAGGCCCGCGCGTCCGGGCTGCCGCTTCGTGTCGTGCCGATCCCGCATCCATGTCCGAACGAGGTCTACGAAGAGCGGATGCGAGCGGCTGTGGCCTGGGCGGCCGGCGACGGGTTCACGCACATCGCGTTCGGCGACCTGTTCCTCGAGGACGTCCGGCGTTACCGCGAGGAGCGGCTGGCGGGGACCGGCCTCGAGCCATTGTTCCCGGTGTGGGGTCTCCCGACGAGACAGCTCGCCGAGGCGATGATCGATCGCGGGCTGCAGGCGCGGATCTCCTGCGTGGACACGCGCGTCCTCGACCGCACGTTCGCGGGGCGCGCGTTCGACCGATCGCTGCTGGAGGACCTGCCCCCGCGCGTCGATCCGTGCGGCGAGAACGGCGAGTTCCACACCTGCGTTCACGCGGGGCCGATGTTCGGCGAGCCCTTCGCGCTCGAGGTCGGCGAGACCGTCGAGCGCGAGCCGTTCGTGTGGAAGGACCTGAAATTGTCGACTGCCGAATCGTGATTGTTGAACGTTGGTGATTGTTGAATGGCGATTGCTGATTACCCTTCACGCATCGTGTGTCTGACGGAAGAGACCACCGAGACGCTCTATCTTCTCGGCGAAGGGCATCGTGTGGTCGGCGTCTCGGGCTACACGGTGCGGCCTCCGGAGGCCCGCCGGAAACCGCGCGTCTCGGCGTTCATCAGCGCCAAGTACGATCGCATCGACGCGCTGCAGCCCGACCTGGTTCTGGCGTTCTCGGACCTTCAGGCAAATATTGCCAGCGAGCTGATCAAGCGGGGCTATCCGGTAGTCGCGTTCAACCAGCGCAGCATCGCCGAGATCCTTCAGATGATTCGCATCCTCGGCGGCCTCGTCGGATGCGCCGGGCGTGCCGAGGCGCTCGCCTCGAACCTGGAACTGGAGCTCGACTCCGTGCGCGCGGCGGCCATGCGCCTGCCGCTGCGGCCGCGCGTGTACTTCGAGGAGTGGGACGACCCGCTCATCTCGGGGATCCGCTGGGTGGACGAGCTCATCGAAGTGGCCGGGGGCGACTCGATCTTCGCCGAGCTGCGAGGCGCGAAACTGGGGCGCGATCGCATCGTCTCGGCCGGGGACGTGATCGCCCGCCGGCCCGACGTCATCATCGCATCATGGTGCGGCAAGGCGGTACGCACCGAGAAGATCGCGGCGCGCCCGGGCTGGAGCGAGATTCCCGCGGTGCGCGACGGGCACATCTACGAGATCAAGTCGTCCTACATCCTTCAGCCCGGACCCGCGGCGTTGACCGAGGGCGTCCACCAGCTTCACCGCATCGTGGCGAGAGTCGCGCAGGATATCGCCGAAGAGCGGATGCGCGCGTAGCGCATTCGCGTCTTCATCGGCATCAAGGATTCTCCAGCGTCACCTGACGCACCCACACTCCCCGGGCGGTCTCCTCGGCGCCAGTGAGTGGAACGGCAAATTCCGGGTTCAGCCGAAGCTGGCGATCGACGCCGACCGGGGTGGTCGTCAATCCCCCAACAGCGCGCAACACGCCGATATGCTCGACAGAAAGTCGAGCGCTCTGGACGACAGGCTGGTCCAGTCGCGGCCGTGGAAGGGACGCGAACATCTGCTCGAACGCTGCCGATCGCTCCGGCGTGGCAAGAATGAGGAAATGCTCCCGCTTGCCAGGGGTGGTCACCTGCCAGAAATACTGCTCACCATTCTGTGTGCCGGGAAGACGGTGCCGCTCTCCAGGCGCCAACGGGTTGGCCGGCGTCTGTCCGGGCAGCGGAAACAAGAGGAACGACTGGCCTGCTTCGTCCTCGTTGACGACGTAGACGTGTGCGGGAACCGAGCTGCGCACCATCATGAAAAGCCTGTCGCCGGGCGCGACACGCTCGCCTGGTCGCAGCAGCGTCTCGACTCCGTTCTGTTCTCGATAGAGAGCAGCATCGATGCGATACATACCGGCAGCGGCTTCGGCGCCCGCAGCCGCGGCCGTCGTGGATTCAAGGCCCGCGCCAGGCCCCGTTTGATCCGTTGTCGGCGTGCGCGCGGCGCCGGGACCTGCGTTGTAGAGCGCAATGCTCGCAACGACGAGGAGCAGCGCGCCGACCGTGATGAGAACAGGCCGCCAGTTGATCACGGGCGGAAGGGGCTCCGGCGGCGCAGGCGGCGGCGTTCGGGCGAGATCGGCCTCGAGCGCCCCCGCGCTCTGGTATCGATCTTCGGGGCGCTCCGCGAGCGCGCGATCGACCACTCGAATGAAGTCGTCCGGCAGGTCTGGCCTCACGTCGCGAAGGTTGCGTCGGAATGTGCGCGCCGAATGTTTCAGGCCGACTTCTGTGCGCGTGCTGCCGGTCACGGGATAGGATCCTGACACCAGGTAGAACAGCAGCACACCCAGACTGTAGATGTCGGACGCCGTCGAACGTCCGCGTCCCGCGAACACCTCGGGCGCCAGGTACAGAGGGGTGCCGGCGAAGTCAATGCCCGGTTGGGACAGTCGCGGCTCAATCTCACGTCCCGCACCAAAATCCATGAGGACGGTGCGTCCCCCTTCGGCCCGCATCACGTTGTGGGCCTTGATGTCGCCATGGAGCTTCCGCGCGCCGTGGACGGCGGCAAGCGCCTTACACAGATCGAGGCCGATCACGCCGGCCTCCCTGGCGCTCAACGGACCCTGGCGCCGCACGATTTCGTCGAGCGTCTGACCGCTCACGAGCTCCATTGCCAGTCCAACTTCGTTGCCGATGCGCTCTGCGCGGTAGACCCGCACGACATTGGGATGGCTGATACTGGCGAGCAACCGTGCCTCGCGAAGCGCCTCGGAGGGATCGATCTGTGCCTCGGGGTTGCGCGGCCGAATCACTTTCAAAGCGACTTCGACTTGCAGCGCGACATCAGTTGCCCTGTAAACCGTGCCAAAGGCCCCGCGCGCGATCTCGCCCGTGATGATGAAGGGGCCCCACCTGGTGGGCACCTCTTCGTGGACCCGCGCCAGCGTCTCCAGTGCCTTCAGTTCGTCGACGATGGCGGACTGCTCGGGGCCGGCGAGTTCGCGTTCCACATCGGCCCAGTTGACCGGAGCCCCGTCCGAGATGGACTGCGCCACGGAAAGGAGCCGCGTATCCTCATCGTTTGCGCTCATGAGCCATCTCCTCTGCCAGCTTGACGAGAGCACGGCTGACTGCCATGTGGACGGCAGGCACGCTGGGCTTGTCGAACATGGCGGCAATCTCGGGATAGGGCAGGCCCATCTCGATGCGAGCGATGATGAGCTCCCGATCCTCCGGCCGCAGGCGTTCGAGCGCAGCGTCGTAGCGTGCCAGCGTCTGGTTGCCAATCGCGACATCGAGCGGTGAGCATTCGGGGTCGGGCAGGTCACTCTCGAGCGGATCGGACGGTCCCCGCCTCTGGTACTGCCGCCTGATATCCGTGATCCGGTTGTTCAGGGCCGTTCTGACATAGCCCTGAAAAGCGCCCTCGTGCCGGGGGTTGAACTTGTGAAGGCGCTGAAAGACGTTCAGCAATGTGTCCTGCGCGAGGTCCTGCGTCTGGAGAGCGCCGCGCGCAGCCCTAGGCAGGCGGCCGTGGGCCCACCGCTGGAGACGAGGCAGATAGCGCTCGAAGAGCGCGTTCACGGCGGCCTGGTCGCCGGCGTTGGCGCGAAGCACCAGTTCGAAGGAAGTGGCGGCGTCCGGTGACACGTTCGTGGCGCCCTCCAAGGGGCGCACCGGAACCGGCAGACCCCGATCCACGAGGGAAAAGCCGGAAAACGCGATGGGAGCACCTATCATATCCTGTTCCTCGAAATGGCCGAGCCGGGGTCAGGGACCCCGCTCTCTCTGAGGACTAACGTAGGCCCGCCTGAAATCTCACCGCCCCGCATGGCCTTCCCCGTCTGTTAGAAACCGCCGTTCTCGTCGTTTGATAGGAGTGACGGGTAATCAGGCATTTACCCGAGCCGGGCGGTCGCGCTAGACTCGCCGCCTCATCCGTCATTGCAGGGAGGTGCACGATGGTCGCGAAAGGCAAGCGCGGATCACCATCGACGACCTGGAAGTGGAAGCCGGGGGACCCGCGATGGACCGTCATGGTCTTCATGGGTGCCGACAACCTTTCCGACGAGGCGGACCTCTCGAACGAAGCCAGAAAAGACATCGAGGAAATGCGCCGGGTGCGTACCTGCCCCTGGCTCAACATCTTCGTTCAGCTCCACGGCAAGGGTTTCGTCCAGCGTCAGCACATCGGCAAGGGAAAGCCGTTTGACGTGCATGAGGCCGAGGCCGACGCGACGAACGGACAGGCGCTGACGTCGTTCATGGACTGGGCGCTGAAGACCGCCGAGCACCGCAGGAGGGACCATTCAATACTGGTGCTGTGGGGGCACGCCTACCGGTTCGGCATCGGACACAGGCCGACGAACAACGGACGGAGCGACGCACTCGACTTCGCTGAGCTTGCCTCGGTCCTCCGGGGGTTCCAGGAGAAGCACCTCGAGCAGCACCGCAAGGAATACCGTGCCGGTGAAATGCCGATGCTCGACATCGTGGGCTTCGATGCGTGCGATCTCGCCACGATCGAGATGACGTTTCAGCTCCACGAGTTCGCCAATTACCTGCTCGCGTCGCAGATCGCGATTCCGCTGCCCGGTTGGCCCTACGACTCGATCCTCGACCGCTTGTACTCGCCGGCCGGTCTCCTGATGAAACCGCCCGAGTTCGGGTCATACGTGGTCCGTCGATATTGCTCTGCGTACGAAGCCGAGAACAGGACTGTCTCGCTGACGCTGCTGGATCTGAAGAGGGCGCCGGAGCTCTCAGACTTGGCGGAGAACCTGGCACGCAAGCTCGCGATTGCCGGGAGCCTGGATCTCGATGAGGAGGCGCTGATCCACGATTTGTTCGTGAGGGCCCGAACGGCCGAGAACAAGCCGTTCGTGGATGTGGCGTCGTTGTGTCACAGCCTCATGCAGCACTCGGGCAGCAGCGAAGTCAGGGAGGCCGCGGAGAAGCTGGGCGACTTGCTCATCAGCCCCGCATTCAACCCATTGGCTCCAGCGCCGCCGAAAGGCGCCACGCTCGGACGGCCCTTCGTCGTCGAGCACGGCCGCAATGCGGCCGGGACTGCGGCACTCCACGGCGTGAGCCTCTACGCTCCGCATGTCGCCGAGGGGCACGACTTCGCGTCTGCGAGCCATTTCTACGAGAAGTTCGTGTTTGCGCGGCAGACACTGTGGAACGACTTGGTGCGCACGCTCGCGATGCCGAACTAGTAGCAAGCCGACCAACGTGCGGGACGCCCTTGAAATGAGAAGGACGTACGACTGGTCGGCTTGATTGGTGAATGCATCGAGGAGGGAATCATGTTCGATGACAAACAGGCCGACAAGGGCCCGAAACAGGCTGACAAGGGTCCGAAGCAGGCCGACAAGGGGCCGAAACAAGCAGACAAGGGGCCGAAACAGGCGGACAAGGGCCAACCTTCGGAGGTCGCAGAAGACGTGTTTCGACAGGTGACCGGCCTCGGGGGCTTCCTATTGGTCGCGTTCGTGGCGCCCATGGCGCCGAACACGAGTGCCGTACGAAACGGCCCCACACCTCGGGACTCGGCCCTCGCCCTTCTGGGGAACAAGGCCCTGGAGCGCGATAACGAAGCAACCGAGCAACGCCGACAGGATGAAGAGCGGGATCGGGAGCTGGTGACGAAACTGGCGACGTCGATAAGGACGCAATCGCAGCGGTCGAGCAGGCAGTCGAAAAAAAAGCGGGCTAATTCAATCCCGAGCGGCAAACAACGTCAACAAAATTGGTCGTTGAAGTCGGTCAAGGACTGACATCGACCGGCACGTAGCACCTGCTCCAGGATCGGCTGCGGTGGGCAACCTGATTCGACCAGCGGCGGCGACCATCCTTTGCGTCGCTCTCATCGCGGCATCACCGCGCGGGTCGTCCTCTGCGTCACACCTCGAGCAACACGCCGCTGCTGACGTGCACGCCCTCCTGGCGCAAGGGCAGTACGAACAGGCTGAAACAGTTGCCAGGGCCAGGGTTGATCTGGCGCGCACGCTCTCTGGCGACCAGTCGCTCGAGGCTGCGGGCGCGGCTGACCTGCTGCTCGAGGCGCTCCTCTTGAACGGCAGAGGCGCTGCCCCCAGCACGTTGATGCTGGCCGAACAAACGCTCAAGAACAAGGAAGCCAGTCTCCGCCGTACCGATCCGGATCTGGCCCCCTCCTTGATTCATCTTGCCGACGCCCTGCTCGAAGTCCCGGCGTACGCCCGAGCGATTGCGAGTCTCGAACGCGCGGTCGCCCTCAGAGAAAGTGCTGCGCCCGGTGTCGGCCTCGCGGAGGCGCTCGACCATCTTGGATTCGCGTACGTATCGGCGGGCAGATATGCCGACGCACGGCGCGTCCTCGAACGGAGCCTTGGCATCAAAGAGTCAGCGATCGCGAGGGCAGATGTTCAGACCGCGCGCACGCTCGAACTGAAAGCGCTGGCGCTGCAACGGCTGGGAGATTATGAACAGTCGGGCCCTGCGATACGCCGCGCGGTAACCATTCAAGAGAAAGCCGACGCCAATCATCCCGCGTACGCCTCGATGTTGAACCTGCTCGGACTCCAGTTGTGGTTTGAAGGAGACCTGCCGGCTGCGCGCAGGACATCCGCGGCGGCCGTCGCGGTCGCGGAACGGACCCTGCGACCCGACCATCCCACTCTGGCGTTGGCGCTGAGATATCTTGCCGGCGCCGCGATGGATCTTGGTGACATTGCGGAGGCCAGATCGCTCCTGGAGCGCGGACTCAAGATCGCCGAGCAGACTCTCGGACCGACTCACTACGAGACTGGCGCCTTTCTGAACGACCTGGCAGGCCCAAATCGATTGCTGGGCGCCTATCCGACGGCGCGCGCCCTGTACGAGCGCTCGTTGAAGATCGCCGAGGCGAGGTTCGGCTCCTGGCACGACCGCGTGGCTACGGCCGTGCACAACCTGGCCATCGTGGATGCGAGCCTCGGGGACTATGCGAGCGCACGCCGCGAACAGGTGCGCGCGACCGCCATCTGGGAGAAGGTGTCCGGCCGCAATCATACGTTCGTCGCCGTCGCCCTCACGGAGCTCGCGTCCGTGTACCGCGAGCAGGGATCGCCGGCCGATGCGCTCCCGCTGCTGCGCCGTGCCCTCGACATCCGGCAACGGAGCCTCCCGCCCGGGCATCGGGACGTTGCCGGAACGATGGCGGACCTCGCAGCAACGCTCATGCAATTGGGAAGGCCCGCCGACGCGCAGGATCTGGCGACGCGCGCGCTGCGGATTCTGGAGAAACCGGACGCTCCCGAGACGCCGGATCTCGCGACGGTTCTCGCGCTCTATGCACAGTTGCAGTTCCACCGGGGAGATGCCCTGGCTGCCCGCCAGTACTACGAGCGATCGCTGTCGATTCGTCTGAAGCTGCTCGGGTCCTCGCATCCGTTGTTCGCCGATACACAGGCCCGCCTCGCTCAGACCCTGGCACGCCTTGGGGACATCGACAAGGCCGTACAGACGGCCGCCGCCGCAGAAACAACAGGCCGTGAACACCTCCGGCTGATGCTGCGCTATCTGCCGGAACGGCAGTCGCTCAACTACGCCGCCACCAGGCCGCGCGGCCTCGATCTCATTTTGTCGCTCACGCCATACTCTCCCGACGCCTCCGCGATTGCGTTCGACGAACTGATCAGAAGCCGGGCCCTCGTTCTCGACGAGATGGCGACGGGACGCGCTGCTGGACGAACGACGGCCGAGGAGATGGCGCCACTGCGCGCCGAGCTCGCGTTGGCTCGTCAGCGGCTCGCGAATCTTGTGGTCCGTGGACCGGGTGATCTCGCGCCTGCTGCATATGTCACGCTCGTCGAGGAAGCCCGGCAGGCCAGCGAACGTGCCGAGCGTGCACTGGCGGAACAGAGTGCCGCGTTCAGGGTGGAGCTCACACAATCGCAGATCGGCCTCGACGAGGTGAAGGCGTCGCTTCCTGCGGATAGCGCCGTCGTGGCGTACGTTCGCTATGAGCGAACCGTCGTTGATGGCGCAAGCCGGGGCGTCGTCGCATCCCCCGCAGAGTCGCCGCGAACGGTCACGTCCTATCTGGCGTTCGTGCTCAGGCCGGCGGAGCAGCCAGTGGCGATCCCCCTCGGCGCCTCCGCCACGATTGATGGGCTCGTGTCACGGTGGAGAGAGGACATTGGCGCCGAAGCGCTGCCGACGGCGGTCCCCAGCGCGGTAGGGCGATCGTCCAGAGCGTCAGGGACCAGTCTGCGCAAGCTCCTTTGGGATCCGATTGCTCCCCGCGTGAACGACGTGAGCCGGATCTTCGTGGTGCCCGACGGAGCACTGAACCTCGTCCCGTTCGTCGCGCTTCCGGTTCGGACGGCGTCCTATCTGCTCGAAGATGCCCCTGTGATTCACTTGGTTTCCGCCGAACGCGACCTGCTCTCCGAGCGAGACCAACGCGTCAACGATGGTGGCTTGCTCGCCGTCGGCGGTCCCGCATTTGACGACAGGGCAGTCCTCAGCCCCAGTGTCGCAGCGAAGCGTGCGCCCGCATCGGCCATCGCCGCCTTGCCGACGCGGTCGGCGGCGACCATCTGCGGAGGTTTCCAGTCGCTCAATTTTCGGCTCCTCGACGGCGCCCGACAAGAGGTCGAGGACGTAGCGCGCGTTTGGAGCACTCCGCGCTCGTCGGCGGACGTTCAACTGCTGGTCGGCCACGACGCTACTGAACGCGCCTTCAAGCAGGAGGCCCCTCGCCACCGCGTGCTGCACGTGGCGACACACGGGTTTTTCCTCGATGACACCTGCTCACCCGCGATCGCGGGAACAAGGGCCGTCGGAGGTCTCGTGGTAGCGGGACGGCGGCCGTCGAGGCCGATGCAGAGCGAGAATCCACTCGTGCTGTCGGGCCTCGCGCTGGCTGGCGCGAACCGCCGGGCCGCCGCGCGGGCCGACGACGAGGACGGGATCCTGACGGCGGAGGAGGTCGCCTCGCTCGATCTCGGGGGCGTGGAGTGGGCCGTCCTGTCGGCGTGCAACACCGGGCTCGGCGAAATCAAGGCCGGGGAGGGTGTGCTCGGCCTGCGCCGGGCCTTCCAGATCGCCGGCGCGCGCACCGTCATCATGAGCCTCTGGTCCGTGGACGATCAGGCGACGCGCTCCTGGATGCGAGCCCTCTACGAAGGGCGGTTCCAGAAAGGCCTCAGCACGGCCGACGCGGTGCGCGCGGCCAGCCTCGCGGTGCTACAGGAGCGCCGGGCCAAAGGCCAGAGCACTCACCCGTTCTACTGGGCGGCGTTCGTCGCGGCCGGCGACTGGAAGTAGCGTGGCTTCGCGCAGGCGTCAGTCTGCGCGTGGACCTGACAGGATCCTGGAATACGACAGGACATCCGCGGGCTCGGGCGAGATGTTCGGGAACACCGTGTGCCGCCTGAGCACGCCCTCGCGCTCGAAGCCGCACTTCTCCATCACTCGCCGGGACGCGCCGTGCTCGGTGTGACACACGGCGTAGAGCCGGGCCACGCGGCGCGACGCGGCGAGATCGACCATCGCCCGGAGCGTCTCCGTCGCGTAGCCAACGCCCCAGGCATCGCGGGCGAACACGTACCCCGTCGCCGCG
>DASTDQ010000119.1:0-2294 GCA_035710305.1 Vicinamibacterales bacterium
TTGGAAACTCACGCCGCCGAGGTAGGCAAGCGAGACGCGATCGGACAGATCATGCCGCGCCCAGAGCATGGTGGAGAGCGTCGTATAGCGCTGTGCGGTGCGAAGCTGATACTGGAAGATGGGGAACACCAGACCGGGGTCGGGCACGATCGTTCCCCCCGAAGTGACGCTCGCCAGCCTGGGGTCGGCCAGCGGGATCACCTCAGGCGTCCACTCGGACTCGATGACCGACGGCCGCGCGAACTCCACTTCAACGCCAAAGACGGACGCAACCTCGGTTCCCACGCGAAGCGCGAACCCGATCGCTTCCCCGCCCCTGGATCCATCGGAGGTTCCAGACAGCTCCGTATGCGTGTTCCGGACGACGTCGCCGATCAGCGAGGCGCTGACGTAGGCGCCCTGCGCGTGGGCGGGCGCCGAGAACGCTCCGAGCAGCACCAGCGACAGCCACGCCGATAGGCCCGTCTTCATGGGGCGATCTTACACAATGCCGGGCCGCAGTCAGGCCAGGCTGCCTCCCGTTCAGCGGGCACATGTTCGTCGGTCGGCAGCCAGCTGATCGCGTATGCTTTGGGCGGCCACGTTCACTCTTCCGTGAGGGGTATCGACATGAAGCGCTTCTACGTCCTGTTTGCCATTGTTCTCAGCATGACCGCGGGCTTGACGCTCGCCGCCCAGAGCCAGCAGACGCCATTCGTCCCGGTGACCGACGAGATGCTGTGGAAGCCGAGCCCCAACGACTGGCTGACGTGGCGGCGGACCCTCGACAGCTGGGGCTACAGCCCGCTCAACGAGATCAACCGGAACAACGTCTCGCGGCTGAAGATGTCGTGGACGCGCGGTATCGTCTCGGGCCGCACGGTGGAGTCCACGCCGCTCGTCTACAACGGCACGATGTACATCCCGAACCCGGGCGACATCATCATGGCGATGGACGCCAAGACGGGCGATCTGAAGTGGGAGTACCGTCGCAAGTACCCGGGCGGCGTCAACGGCGGCACCAACCGCAACATGGCGATCTGGGGGACGACGCTCATCGACGCGGGCGCGGACAACGCGATGTACGCCGTCGATGCGCGAACGGGCGAACTGGTCTGGGAGACGCAGGTGCTCAAGGCCGGGGTTCGCGCCAACGCCGGCTCGGGACCGATCATCGCCAACGGAAAAATCATCACGGGACGCCAGTGCCAGCCCGACGCGACGAGCGACTCCTGCATCATCACGGCGCACGACGCGCAGACCGGCAAGGAGGTCTGGCGCACCCGCACGATTCCGCGCCCGGGCGAGCCCGGAGACGAGACCTGGGGCGGCGTGCCGCCCGAACAGCGCTGGCACGTCGGCACGTGGATGGTGCCGAGCTACGACCCCGAGACGAACCTGATCTTCGTCGGCACGTCGGTGACGATTCCCGCGCCGAAGTTCACGCTCGGCGGCGCTGACAAGCAGCACCTGTATCACAACTCGACGCTCGCCCTCGACGCTGACACCGGGAAGATCGTCTGGCACTACCAGCACGTGATCGACAACTGGGATCTCGACCACCCCTTCGAGCGGATCCTGGTGGACACGGCCATCGCGCCCGACGCGCGCGAGGTCGCCTGGATCAACCCGAGGATCAAGCCCGGCGAGCGGCGCAAGGTCATCACCGGCATTCCCGGCAAGACGGGCGTCGTCTACACGCTCGATCGGCGCACGGGCGAGTTCCTGTGGGCGCGCCCCACGGTCATGCAGAACGTGATCAGCAAGATCGACGGCGCCACCGGCGCGGTGACCGTGAATCCCGAGGCGATCTTCACGGCCAAGGATCAGACGAAGCTGATTTGTCCTGGCAGCAACGGAGGGAAGAACTGGCCGGCCGGGGCCTACAGCCCCGCGACGAACACGATGTACATGCCGCTGCAGAACATGTGCATGAACGCCAAGACGACGACCGATCAGCGGGATCCGAAGCTCGTGTACGGCCTCGACATGCCGGGCGTCATCGCGCCGGGCGCGACCAACGTCGGCACCGTGTATGCCGTCTCGGCCGAAACCGGCAAGACGGTCTGGAAGCACGAGCAGCGCGCGGGCATGCTGTCGCTCGTCGCCACGGGTGGTGGACTCGTCTTCGGCGGCGACGCCAACGGGCGGTTCAAGGCCTTCGACGACAAGACCGGCAAGGTCCTGTGGGAAGTGAACCTCGGCTCGCCCGTCAGCGGCTTTCCGGTGACGTTCGCCGTGGACGGCAAGCAGTACGTCGCGGTCACGACCGGGCCGTCGCTCGTCGCCGGCTCCGCGGGACGCATGACGCAGGA
>DASTDQ010000120.1:0-3897 GCA_035710305.1 Vicinamibacterales bacterium
GAGCCGCCATAGCTGCCGGCCGTGGACCGGCTGCCGCCGCTGCTTGACCAGCCGCTTCGATCGGTGGTCCGCTGATTGCCCGACGTGCGCGCGCTGCGATCGCCTTCGAGCTGACGTCCCTGCGTCGTGTTCGACCAGCCGGAGCCCGTCGTGCCCGTGGTGCCGGCGCGATTGCCCGATTGCCCGCTGCCCTGAGCCGCGCGGTCCCTCGCCGCCTGCGCGCCCTGGCCGCCACCGCCCTCGGTCGGAGTCCAGCCGCCGGAGCCGTTGCTCTGCTCCCAGCCCCCGCCTTCGTTTCTGCGGTACACGTTGCCGTCTTTCCCCGCGTAAATGTCGCCGCCCTGCGTACGGGCGACGGTCGATCTGTCCCCCTGGCGATTGGTACGCGTCGCGGCGGCGGCCCCGCTGTCGGTGCGAACCCCCGAGGTGGACGTACCTTTGCGGTAGTTGTCCACGTGCGCCGTCTGGGCCCAACTGTCGCCTCGCTGCACGGAACTCGTGCCCCAGTTTCCGTAGACGTTCGAGCCCTGCCGTGTCTGCCCGTACGCTCCCGTGCGCGGGTTGTAGGCTTCGGCGTAGCTGCGGGAACCGTACGGTCCGTACGCGGCGGCGCCGCGCGCGTAGGTTCCGGTACGTGGGTTGTAGGACGCTCCCATGCCGACGCCGCCGTACGGGCCGTACGCCGCGACGCCGCGCCCGTACGCGCCGGTATGCGGGTTGTACCAGGCGCCCATGCCATAGGTGTGCGGCCGCGGGTAGTAGATCCCCCCCCCGTAGTACGGCGGGTAATACCAGCCGCTGCCCCAGACCGCGCAGCCCCAGCCGATCATCATGCCCGTATAGCCCGCCACGAACGCCATCGTCACCCACTCATCGTCATCATCGTCGTCTTCGACCGTGACGTAGGTGACGTTGTGCACCGGCGAGCTCGACGGGATCGTGTAGACCGCCTCCGGGATCGTCGTCGCGACTTCCCACGGGCCGTTCGCAGAACGCCCCGTGAACCAGACGCCCTGAGTGCACATGTAGTACACGTCGCCGTATTTCACGATGTCCTTGTCGGTGTTGACCGCGTACTCGACACCCTTGGTGCCCTCGACCGGCTTGAACTCCGGGTTGCCCACGTACACCACGTCCGGTGCCTTGAGCTCCTTCTTGTTCACCCGGGCCGTCCGCGGAATCGACGCGAGCAGGACCCCTTCGGTTGCCTGAGGCGTGCCCGGTACCGACGCCAGGACGCGCGAGCGCGGATGCTCGATCGGGATCCTCTTGAATTCCTCCGGCATCGATGGCGTGGCGAACGTCCACGGACCATCGAGGCTCGCGGCCTTGAACCAGCGCCCCGCGACCGCGAAATAGAAGTCGCCCTGCTGGCCCATGCGAAACAGGTCGCTCTCGGTGTTGTTGACCCACAGCAGCGGCGAGGCGCCTTCGACGAGCAGGTAGCTGAGGTTGCCGTCGATCGCAATGAGCTCGGCCGGCTCCATGCTGACGAACACCTTCGGCATCGCCTTGGCCGAAAGCTTCTTTCCGGGCACGGCCTCCTTGACGTCCTTCCAGTTGTCGTCGTTCGGCAGCTTCTTGAAGCTGTCCGGCAACTTGTCCACTGGCGACCACGGCCCCTTCACGTCTGTGGACTGGATCCACGAGTTGTTGTAGCGGAGATACAGCGTCTTGGTCGGGCCGTACTCGAACAGGTCCCAGTTCGTGTTGACCGCGTACCTCAGGTCGACGTCCTTGATGGGACTCCAGACCGTCTCGCCGTCGATATTCACAAGGATGGCCGGGTTGGCGGCCCAGAACACCTTCGGCGGATCCGCCTTGATGCCCTCCACGTTCTTGACCTGCAGGGCGCTGCCGGCGACGTAGGCCGTGATGCGATCGAGGTCGATGATCCTCTCGTTCTGCGGGAGCGACTGGACGTCATTGGCGAGCGTCTTTACCTGCTCGGGCGACAGCGACTTGAAGTTGTACTCGGTAATCTTGAGGTCCATGCGCACGACGCGCTCGTCAACCGACACGTGCGTCGGGCCTTCGATCTTGATCGTGCCCAGCGCCGGTTCCTTTGCGCCGATGGGCAGATAGGACACTGCCGACCACGCCACGATCTCCTTCTGCCCCGTCCAGCTTTCAACCTGAGGCTGATACCAGACAACCGACCCGTTCCTCAGGGTCACCGCTCGCGGCCAGCCGGTGTCAGCATTGGTGCCGGGGGGCGGGACGGTGGCGGGCGTGGTCTTCGACTGCCAGCCGGATGCTACGCCCGGAGGGATCGTCAACGACGCAACGAGAACGAGGGCCACCGCAGGGCAACGACGTGACCTGATCTGCATTGAAAAAGGCTCCCATCCGGCAACCCGGCTGGCACGGCCCCGGGGGCCGTGCCAGCCCGAGCTGCAAGACATAACCGATCTTATCGACGGTTATTTTTTCGCGGGTTCGACGCTGACCGCAAGGGCCCGCGTATAGGTGATTTCGACGTTGTCCCCGGCCTTGTAGCCGGCGAGGTTCTTGGGGTTCTCGACCTTGAAGGACATCCGTCGCCCGTCGGCGGTCTTTATTGTCACCGACGGCACCTTGGCGTCGATCGCCTCCACGGTGACGACGGTGGTCATCTGCTGCGAAACAGTACCTCCGGGCTTGGTCCCCGGTGTGCGATTCACCGAGACGGCTTCCGGCGCCTTCTTGGCCGCGTCGGCCCGTCGAATCGCCGTGACCAGGGATTCGTGGTACCGGAAGGTGACACGATCTCCGACCTTGAGCGCGTCGAACCGCTTCACCTCCGGACCTGCCACGAGGTCTTCGCTGAAGCCGTCCTTGTCCTTGAGCGTGACGATGCGATCAGCGTAGTTGATGGCCTCGATGGTGAACGTCTCGCTGATGGCCTCGCCGAGGGTCACCGGCTTCTGGGCAGCCGGAGCGACACCCGGAAAGAGAAGCGCCACCACGGCCGCGACGCCGATAGTTCTTCCGATCATCTTTCGATCTCCTGGAACCCGATCCTAGAATCGAACAACCACGCCGCCGTTGAACTGCAGCTGATTCGAATACTGAGCGTCACCTACTACGTAGCATCCCCACCACGGGTCGCACCACCAGCCCTCGGCGTCCGACTTGATGTAGGTCGGCGTCCACTGGATTCCCGCACGCACGCCCACGTTCGGAGACGGGAAGGCCTTGATGCCGGCACCCCACGTCGTTGAGAACTGTGTCACGCCCAACGTCGAAAGCTGCAGACCCGTGCTGGTCGTGAAGTCGACGCTCGGGTAGTTCGTCGCGCCGAAGCCGATCATGATGTAGGGGCGCACCGTCGCATCCGTATCGCCGAAGTTGAACGCAACGTACCCGTGATAGTTGCTCACGTTCATGTCGCCCACGACGACTTCGGCCGCACCACCAAGACCAGCCCCCTTGACCTGCAACTCGCTCATTTGCTGGTTGTACAGGAAGCCCACTTCGACCTGCTCGCTCGTCAGCACGCCGACGCTGAAGCCCCAGGAGAAGGAGTCTTTGAGGTCCCCCTCGTTATACAGGTTGCCGTCCTGAGCCAGTACCTCGTCGAAGGTCACACCGTCCGACAACGACCAGCCGAAGATGCCACTCACCTCGACTCGCTGGGCTGCGGCCGGCGCCACTGACAGGAACACTCCGAGCAGGCCCAACACTAACGCGCGTTTCCAAATCATCTCTTTCCTCCATCCGCCGAACGCCCATCCCGGCGCAGCCTTCACCAGTCGTACACCGCTGAATTTTCGGAGGCGCCTCCGAAAATTTCAGCGCGAAGCCGCCACCGACATGGGCAATGCCGGCCCGAAACAGGCGACGCGGTGAAAATTATCCTTCGGATAGGCAACGCGTGTACCGAAATTCCGCCTTTGCCGCCCGATTGAACACGCA
>DASTDQ010000121.1:0-2585 GCA_035710305.1 Vicinamibacterales bacterium
CACGTACCGATCCTCGGTCAGGCCCGTCGGCGACGTCCCGATCGCGCCGAACCAGTCGGGCGCGACGCCCTTCATCTCGACCGGCGGCGAGACGACGATCAGGTCCGGCGTGCCGATGCGCCAGGCCTTGTTGTCGGGGAAGGTGAGGGGCGGCGGCATGTCCGCCGGGTTGCCCTGCGGCGCGCCGTTGTCGGCCCAGGCGGCGACCTTGGCGATGTCCTCTTCGCTCAGCGAGAAATCGTCCTTGAACTGCTGAATGCCGACGTTCTTCTCGATGTACCAGGGCGGCATCGCCCCGCGCCTGTCGCGGAGCGCGGTCCTGGCCTTCATGGCCCGCGCGTAGGGCCGCGCCTCTTCATACGTGAGCAGCGACATCGGCGCGACCGAGCCGGGGCGATGGCACTGCTGGCAGCTGCGCTGCAGGATCGGCGCGATGTCTTTCGTGAAGGTCACCGCGTCTTTCGTCTGCGCAGCGGACTGCGACACGGGGATGGCGGCGACCGCGCACGCGGCCACGAAGCCGCGCCGTGCGATGCGCATCCAGGATTCACGTCGTCGGGTGGGCGTGTATTTCATAGAGTCTCTCTATCAGGCTCCGCGGCCCTGGGCGCGCGCTCGATGTCAGTCTACATCGACCTTGTGGGGCCATGCGCAGGATACACCCGCGTCGCGCCCCGTTCTCGCAAGCGGCTCCACGTTGCCAGAGCAACGGGATTGTCGAACGCCGCGCCCTCCGGTGGGAGATCGCCGGTGAAGACTGAACCATCGTCGAGCAGGAGCGAGACACAATGATCGGAGTGACCGGGCGTATGAAGGATTTCTCCAGCGATTCCCATCTGGCCCAGGAGATCCCGGCTCTGCTCGAATGAGATGAGGATGTTGCCATCACCGGTAATCTCGACGTAGTTGTCCCGTGGCTTTGTCCACGTCTTCATGAGGGGGATCGCGTCAACCTGAACATCGAGGACGAGAAGGCGAACGCCCTCTCGCTTCAATTCCTCAGCCAGACCGGCATGATCGGGGTGATAGTGGGTGGCGAGTGCGTAGCGGATTTCGTGGAGGGGCACCCCCATCCGCTTGAGGTTCGCCTTCATGGTTCCGAGTGTGCCGGGCCAGCCGATGTCGACGAGCAACCGGGACGTGCCAGCGCTCACGAGCCAGTAGTTGGTCGACCGGTACCCGACGTTGATGATCGTCACCGGCACCACTCTGACCATAGTTCATACAGCTCGGAAGAGATGCCTAGACATTCGCGAATTCCACCGGGTATTCGACGGCCCCCGTGCGCCCGGCGAGCACCCCTTTCGATAACTCGAGGGCCATGAAGGCGTCGCCCGCTGAAGAGTAGACCGACCTCAAGCCCATCTCGTTTGCGGGACCAAATCCGAAACGGCGATAGAAGGACGGATGTCCGACGACCACGACGACCTGGCAACCCTGCCTCGCACACTCCCTGAGGCCCGATTCGACCAGAAGCGTTCCGATGCCCCTCCGTTGAAATGGCGGGAGGACCGCCATTGGTGCAAGCGCAAGCGTGGCAATCAGGGGACCTTCCGACTGAATCTGGATCGGGCTGAAGAAGATGTGCCCTACGGGATTGTCGTCGGAAGCCGCGATGAGAGAGATCACAGGCCGGCCGGATTGCTTGACCGCGTCGATGAGCCCGGACTCCCCGGTGCCTCCAAATGCGCGGTCGTTGATGGCGATCACGGCAGCTGAGTCTTCGCGCCGCTCCGGCCGAATGGTGATCGTTCCGTTCAAGGCGACGTCAGTCCACTTTCACCCGCCGCCTGAACAGCTGGTTCTCGTTGCAGACGAACTCGATCGGCTCTTCGTCCACCAGCACGCGCTGGTTGATGCGCATGGTAAACGGCTTGGTAAACGCCTTGGCGTCCTCGACGGTAAAGTCGATCTCCAGCTTGCCGAACGTCGGGCGGCGGAAGCGCTCGGTGAACGTCGCCTGGCCGCTGTACGGCGTCCCGCGCACGTCGAGCCACCCGTCGTAGGGGCCCTCTTCCGCGCCGCGGAGATTATTGGTGGTGACGACCAGCGTGTCGCCCTCCCAGCGTCCCACCGAGTAGCCGTACCACCACGGCTGCGGCTCTCCCTGCTTCGGAAGCCTCCGCCCGTCGGTGTAGATGTAGCGCAGGCCGTAGTTGGATTCGTACAGAATCACGATCAGCTTTGGCGTCTGGACGATCTTCCTCGGCTGCGGCTGCATGTGAAACTGGGTGATCCCCATCGGCATGCAGTTGGCGTCGGGGTTGTCCTTCATGTCGCTCGCCATCCGCTCTTTCTTCAGGGCCGCGGCCCAGGGGGTGAGCGGCAGGCGAACGTTCGTCTCGAGATCCCAGAACGCGGCTACGGGAGGTGACGTCGGGTCCGCGGGGAAGGCGTCCACGGGCCGCTCGGCGAGGACTTCGCCTCCCGAGTTGGTGCGGTTCGCCGAAAACAGCCCGGCGAGCTCGGAGGGAATCGGCTCGCGATCGGCTCTCATCCAGTTGCCCGAGAGGTCGGGCTTGCCGTCGGAGGTCCGCGGCGGCGGGGCGTCCATCCTGACGCCGCCCTTCGCGTCGCGCGGGACG
>DASTDQ010000122.1:0-2089 GCA_035710305.1 Vicinamibacterales bacterium
CGATCTGTACGGCACCTCGACGCTCTACAAGGCCTACTTCGTTGGTACCGTCGCGCTGAGCATCGCCACGTCGAGGATGTTCGCCTTCTACCCGGTGCAGATCGACCTGGGTGCGCTCGCCGTCATGACCGTGACGACCTACCTGGTGCTGACGCGGCGCGGCTGGGTGGCCGGCGCTGCTGCGCTGGCGGCCGCGACCACACGAGAGTTCGGTGTCGCGCTGTCGTTCTTCGGTCTTCACCGTGGGCTCCGGCAGGGCGACGGGGTGGCGCGGACGGTCCTGACCTACGCACCCGCGGTGATGGTGCTGGTCCTGATCCGTCAGTGGGCGTCGGCGACCAATGTCGGCGACGCGGACAGGCCCCTGCTGGCGGCGGGAACCTACTTCACCCGTCTTGCCTTCTGGCAGGGGCCCCCGTTCATCG
Source organism: Vicinamibacterales bacterium (assembly GCA_035710305.1). Classification (GTDB taxonomy): domain Bacteria; phylum Acidobacteriota; class Vicinamibacteria; order Vicinamibacterales; family UBA2999; genus Gp6-AA40. The sequence continues at coordinate 426 of DASTDQ010000122.1, forward strand.
TGTTCTTCTTCTACTACCTGCTCACTCTGCTCGGCGGAGTCACGATGCTGATGGCCCTGAGGCCGGCCTCGCTGGTTCGCTCTTTCAAGGCCGCTCCGGAGCTGGCGACGTTTGCCGCGTTGATCGTGGCCATCGCGGCGGGCGGCGGCGGGGACATCTGGCGTTACCAGGTGTTCCTCCTGCCGGTGCTCGCGATCCTGTTCGCCGGCTACGTCAACGAGTGCCGGCCGGGATTGCCGCTCTTGTCAGGAGCGCTTCTGCTCACGCTCGTCACGCAGCAGCCTTTCAGGCAGATGGACATGACGCAGTACTTCCGGGACTGGTTTCCCTTCTATCTGATCCTGTCGGGGGACGCGACGCCGGAGTTCTGGGCAGCATGGAAGCTTCGGCTCGCGATCACCGCCGCCGGCGTGGTCGCGCTCGCCATCGTGGGGTGGAAGACGCGAAGGGGTCAGACCCCTTGATGCGCCTCGAATGGGGTCTGACCCCTTACCTGGCAGTGACTTCGACCCGCTCCGACTCGGCGCTCTGGTTCGGCGCAGGGAGGCGGGAGTCGATCGCCTTCACGGCATAGACATATCGCACGCCCGGGCGCACGTCCCGGTCGATGAAGCGGGGCTCCGGGACCGCTTCGCTGGTGATCGACGTCAAGACGTCGCTGCCCACCTCGCCGCGCAGGACGATGTAGCCGCGGACATCAGGTGCGGTGCTGGCCTCCCAGACCAGGCCGATCTCGCCTTCGGCAGGAACAGGCTCCAGTCCTCCCGGCCGCGGGGGAGCAAACGTATCGACGGCGTCGAAGCAGTAGCGTCCCGATCGGCGACCCTCGACGGCGGCATCGCCGGTCCCGCGAACGGCGGTCACCGAATAACAACGTCGCCGGCCGTCGACCTGCAGCGGATCCGAGTAGGTGAACCCGTCGATCGGCGCTTGATTGAGCGGCGGCGCGGGCAACGCGGCTGCGTTCGGCACCGGCGGCGGTGCGGGCTCGAGGGCGATCTCGCGGTACACGTTATATCGCGTCGGGCCTGGAGGCAGGGCTCCCTCGCTCTGCGCCGGCGGGCCGTCGTCGATCGCCGACGCAGAGGGCAGCGGCGCACGATCCATGAGAAAGCCGACGAGACCGCCCGAGGGCTCCCAGGTCAGCGTGGCCGCTTCCTGGTCGTAGGTCGCACGCAGGTCGAGCGGGGCGTCGGGCAACGGCGTCAAGGGCAACGCGACGATGGCGCTCGGCGGACCCGCACGGTTGCGATCGCTATACGCGATCGCCGCGTAGAACCGTTTCAACGGCGCGCCGGCCGTCGCTTCGGGAACGGAGCCAGTCGATGCGCCCGGTCCCGGGGCGAGAGGCGGACCGGCGACGAGCTCGTCGGCCGTGAGCGTGTCCTGCAGCCTGGCGGCCGCGCCCGCCGGGTTCTGGTCGCGGCCGAGGGTGCCCACCAGCGTGGCCACCTCGGTGAACCGCGCCAACGGCGGCGCCGACCGCGCCGTGTATCCGTAGACGTCCACTCGCGCAAGGTCAACCGGCGTGGACTTGTCCACGTTCTGCGAGGGCATCGTCAACGTGACGAGCACGTCGCTGCCGACGCGTCTCGCGGAGACCTGCGTGACGGCGCCCGGCAGGTGCACGATCGGCGGGAGCGGAGGGCCTTTCTTGCCGCATG
>DASTDQ010000123.1:0-2695 GCA_035710305.1 Vicinamibacterales bacterium
GTGTCCTCACCCGCTCCCCGCCTGCTCATCGCCGACGATCAGCGAGACGTCCTCGAAGCCCTGCGGCTGCTTCTCAAGGGCGAGGGCTATCTCATCGACGCCGTCGAATCGCCCGCGGCGGCGCTGAACGCCCTGTCGCAGCGCGACTACGACGTCGTGCTGATCGACCTCAACTACGCGCGCGACACGACGTCGGGCGAAGAGGGCCTCGAGCTGCTGCGGCAGATCCACAACGCGGATGCGGTGCTGCCGGTGATCGTGATGACGGCCTGGGGCTCGGTGCACGTCGCCGTCGAGGCGATGCGCCGGGGCGCCGGCGACTTCGTCGAGAAGCCGTGGGACAACGACCGGCTGATCACGATCGTCCGGACGCAGACCGAGCTCGGGCGCGCGCTGCGCCGCGCGGGCCGCCTCGAAGCCCAGACGCGCGCGGCCAACGAGGGGGGCGTCACGCTCATCGCCGACGCTCCGGCGATGCGCCCCGTGCTCCAGATCATCGATCGCGTGGGACCGTCGGACGCCAACGTCCTCATCACGGGCGAGAACGGCACCGGGAAGGGTCTCGTGGCGCAGGCGCTTCACGGCGTGTCCGTGCGCGCCACGCGCCCCATGGTCACGATCAACGCGGGCGGGGTGTCGGAAGGCGTCTTCGAGAGCGAGCTCTTCGGGCACGTCAAGGGCGCCTTCACCGACGCCAAGCAGGATCGCGTCGGCCGATTCGAGCTGGCGGACGGCAGCTCGCTGTTCCTCGACGAGATCGCCAACGTGCCGCTCGGCCAGCAGCAGAAGCTCCTGCGAGTTCTGGAGACGGGCGAGTTCGAGCGCCTCGGCACCTCGCGCACGCGGAAGGCGGACGTGCGGCTCATCTCGGCGACCAACGCCGACCTCAACGTGGAGGTCGCGGCGGGACGATTCCGGCAGGACCTGCTCTTCCGGTTGAACACCATCGAGATTCAGCTGCCGCCGCTCCGGGATCGCCGCGAGGACATTCCGCGGCTGGCCGCGTGCTTTCTGTCAACCCACGCGCACCGGTACCGCAAGTCGATCACCGGATTCGATCCGGCGGCGCTGCGCGCGCTGATCGATCATCGGTGGCCGGGAAACGTCCGCGAGCTCGATCACGCCGTCGAGCGCGCGGTCCTGATGGCGCAGGGCAACGTCGTGCACACGGCCGACCTCGGCCTGCGCGCCGCATCCGCGATGGGCGAGCACCTGGACGACATGAGCCTGGAGGAGGTCGAAGCCCTCCTCATTCGCAAGGCGATGGCCCGTCACGGAAACGTCACGCTGGCGGCGAGAGCCCTGGGGTTGAGCCGATCGGCGCTCTATCGACGTCTGGAGCGCTACAAGCTCTCTTAGCCGAGTACCGCAGGCAATCCCAGTTCGAACACCGAACGCCGAACACAGAAGCGGGAACCGAACCTGAGAGTGAACACGAACCGAGAAGGGAGAAGTGAGAAGGGAGAACGACGACTCTCACCGTCATGCGCCCCTTTCTGACACACGATCGTCGCATTACGCTCCTGACGCTGGCGACGGGCGTCCCGGCGCTGGCCGTGGCCATGGCGCTGCTCTGGCTCGGCTCGTACTCCACGCTCGTGCGCGTCACGGCGGCCGTCCTGGCGGCTGGCGCCTGGATCGCGATGACGGTGCTCGTGCGAGATCGCGTCGCGCGTCCGCTGCAGACGATCGCGAACCTGCTCGCCGCGCTGAGAGAAGGCGACTTCTCGGTGCGGGCGAGGGAAGCCCCCGGCAGCGATCCGCTCGCGCACGTCATGCTCGAGATCAACACGCTGGCCGAGACGCTCCGCGTCCAGCGTCTCGGCGCGCAGGAGGCGACGGCGCTGCTGCGATCGGTGATGGAAGAGATCAACGTCGCCATCTTCGCCTTCGACAACGACCGGCGGCTCGTGCTCGTCAACCGCGCGGGCGAGCGCCTCCTCGGCCAGGACGCCGCCAGCCTGATGCGCCAGCCGGCGGACGCGCTCGGGCTCGAGAAGGCGCTCGGCGAGGCGTCGGCGATCCAGGAGCTGCGTTTTCCCGGCGGCGCGGGCCGCTGGGAAACTCGGCGAACCACCTTCTGGCAGGGGGGCACGCGGCACGAGCTGCTCGTGCTCTCGGATCTGAGCCAGCCGCTGCGCGAACAGGAGCGCGAGGCCTGGCGCCGGCTGATTCGCGTCATCGGGCACGAGTTGAACAACTCGCTGGCGCCGATCAAGTCGATCGCCGGCAGCCTCGAATCGCTCCTCTCGCGCACGCCGCCGCCCGAGGATTGGCGCGACGACATGCTGCGCGGCCTCGGCATCGTCGCCGCGCGTGCCGACGCGTTGAGCCGGTTCACGACCGCCTACGCGCGGCTGGCCCGCCTGCCTCCGCCCAGCCCGAAGCCCGTGCCCTTCGATGCGTTGATTCGCCGGGTGGCCGCGCTCGACGCGCGTGTGTCCGTCGCCGTGAGCGGTTGCGCGGACACCATCGTCACGGCCGACGCGGACCAGCTCGAACAGCTCCTCATCAATCTGCTGCGCAACGCGGCTGACGCCGCGCTCGAGACCGGCGGCGGCGTGTCGGCGCGGTGGACCGCCGATGACGGGGTGTTCGCGCTGTTCGTCGAGGACGAGGGACCGGGCCTGCCGAGCACGGCCAACCTGTTCGTCCCGTTCTTCACGACCAAGCCCGGGGGATCGGGCATCGGACT
>DASTDQ010000124.1:0-7072 GCA_035710305.1 Vicinamibacterales bacterium
GTAGGGGCGGCCCGTCTGGCCGTTGTAGTACGCGGAGAACGAGGCCTCGGTCGGGCCGAACGGGCGGGTGTAGATGGCCGACAGCGTGATGCGGTGCCCGGGCGAGAAGTTCGACATCGCGACCGGCACGTCGTTGACGCCCGACGCACCGAAGTAGTTGTTGACCCAGTTCGATCGCGCCTGGCTCGATCCGCCGTCGTTCACAGTGTTCGACTCGCCGTAGAGGTACGAGCCCTGCGCGTACCACCCGCTCCGGAACGGCTTTTCGAGCTTGGTGGCGACCGTCCACGAGCTTCCCTCGGTCGTGTTGGTCAGGAGGACGACATCGCGGAAGGCCGCGTTCGGGAACTGTGTATAGAACGGCCGGCCGTCCGGACGCTGTCCCGCGACGCCAAGGTTCAGATTCTTGTAGTCGATATCCTGCAGGGTCTGCGAGAACAGGAGTTCGACGGTGCCGATCAGGCCAAAAGCCAGGCTGCGATCGTATCCAACGTTGCCGCGCAGCAGCCGCGGGTAGTTGTACTCCGGGTCGATGAGGTTGATCTCGTTAGCCCGCGCCACGCCTTCAGGCTGGTCAAGAGCGTCTGGAAAAAACGGGAGGCGATTGTTGGCGTTGAACCCGCTGTCGATATCCGAGAACTCGTTCCCGGTGTTCGTATACTGGTTCGACAGCCAGACGTACGGCGTGCGGCCGCCGAAGAGCCCGGTACCGAAGCGGAGCTGCTGCTGGACCGAGTCCGTGCTCAGGTCCCAATTGGCCCCGATGCGCGGCGCCCACGTGCTCGAGCTCGGCACGACGTCCGTATTCATGCCGTAGCTCGCGCTGACCTGCGGGTTCGGCAGCGGCGTGTCGGGGAAAATCGGCGCGTCGACGCGGACGCCGTACGTGAGCGTCAGGTTCCTCCGGACGCGCCACACGTCGCCCGCGTAGAACCCGAGCTGGAACACCCAGAAGTTTGCCGCCTGCAGCGGATCCGACGTTTGCGAATAACGGTAGATGAACTGCTGCGCCAGCCCCTGCTCGAAGAGGTCGATGCTGTTGAAGTCGTAGGTGCCGAAGTTGTCGCGGATGAAGAGGTTGTAGAACTTGAACAGCTCGTTGTGCGTGCCGAACGTGAACGTGTGCTGGCCGCGCAGGACGGTGATGTCGTCGTTGATCTCGATGATGTCCTGATCGAGCCTGTTGCGCGACGAGAACTGGTCGGTGCCGAAGCGCACGTCCTGCCCTCCGCCCATCCTGATGTTGACCTGAGGAAACGGCTCTTCCCGGTTGTTCCGGACGTCGCGGACGCGCTGATAGGTCACGCGGGCTTCGTTGGCCATCCTGCCGAACGTGCTGTTTAACTGCCCGACGGTCGAGTTGACGACGCTTGAAAACGAGTAGAGCTGATCGGGGAGCAGATAGCGCGTGTTCGAGATCGTGCCGACGTCGTTCACCGCGTCGATGTAGTTATGCCGAACGGTCAACTGGTGGCCGCCCGACAGATTGAAGTCGCCCCGCGCGAACACTTTGTTGTTCGGGTTCAGGCGAATGAACTCGGTGATGCCCCCCGGGTTGTACCCGTAGCGGGTCTGCGCAATGCTGAGGACGCGTTCGATCTCCGCCTGGCGTCCGAACGCCTGGCCGGACGATCCATCCACCGACCAACCCGTCGGAGTCTCGCGGCGCTGCCATTCGACGTTGGCGAAGTAGAAGGCACGATTCTGCGCAATCGGCCCGCCGATGCTGCCGCCGAACTGCTTGTCGCTGAAGGTGGCGATCTTGCGGTTGTCGACGCCGTAGCCCACCCAGTCCTCGTTCCGGAACACGTAGAGCACCTCGCCCCGCAGAGAGTTGGTCCCGCTCTTCGTGATGGCGTTGACGCCGCCTCCGGAGAAGTTGCCCTGACGCACGTCGTACGGCGAGACGACCAGCTGCAGCTCCTGGATCGCACCGAGGCTGATGGGTTCGGTGTTGGCCGTCCCGCCCGGCAGCCCCGAATCGTTGACGCCGAACAGGTCGTTGTTGACAGCGCCGTCGATCTGCAGGTTGTTGTAGCGGCCGCTGCGCCCCGCGACACTGAGCACCGTTCCGGAGTTGGCGTTGACGTTGGATGGCGCAAAGAACGGGTTCGCGCGCGCGAAGTCTGTCAGGCTGCGCTGGATCGTCGGCAGCCCCTCGATGACGGCCTGCTCGATGTTCGCCGATGTGCCGGAGTTCGTGGCCGTGAAGACGGAGGATGCGACCGCCGTGACCGTGACCGTCTCGGTCACCGCGGCCAGCTGCAGCGTGATGTCAACCGACGTGGACTGTCCGAGGTTGACGTTCACGCCGGTCTCCTTCCCTTCCCGAAACCCCGGGAGGCTGGCGCCGATCTCGTAGGGGCCGCCGATGCGCACGTTCACCACGTTGAAGGTTCCATCACCTGCCGTGACGCCTTCGTACATCGTCCCCGTTGGCGTATGAGTAGCGGTAATCGTCACGCCGGGCAGTACTCCTCCCTGAGCGTCGCGAACCACCCCTGTAAGGCTGCCGGTCGTCACGTTCTGACCGTACGAGGGGGAGATCGCTGCCAACACGGCAGCCAGACACACGACCGCTGCTCGAATGGGCTTCATTATCGACTCCAAGAAAACTGACGGTGTTCCTGCAGGGTATCCAGATTGTATGACGGCCGAATGACATCTCGGCATTGACCAGCGGCTGAAAGCGCGCGGTTCGTGTGCGGGTCGAACTACTCGCCGGCGCCCGCCGCGCGCTGCTTGGCCTGAATCGCCGTGGCCCGGGAGGCGAACCCCTCGGCTTCCTTGATCAGTTCCTGCTGGCGCGCCGGGTTCTTCTCGAGATTGGCCTGCAGTCTGAGCAGCAAGCCCTTGTAGGTCAACGCTTCCGGGTAGTCCGACTTCAGCTTGATCGCCGTGTCGATGGCCTCGTGGCCGGCAAGCACGAACTTCACCTTGTCCGCCGCCGATGTCGTGAAGTCGCGAACGGACTTATCCCAGTAGAACTGCGCGATCGTGTAGAACGCCTCCGGGTTGTTCGGTTCCCGGTCGGCCCGGGCGTGGAGCGCCTCCATCGTCTTGGTGAATTCGCCCTGGCGGTTGTAGAAATTGGCCAGCGTGACGTAGACGACGGCGTCGTTCGGCTTCATGTCGCGCGCCTTGAGCAGGAGCTGCTCGGCCTGTTCGTAGTCGCCGTTGTCCTCGTAGATGCGCGAGAGGTAGCTGTAGTTGCTCGGCTCGTTCGGCTCCAGCTCGATCATCCGGCGGAGGATCGGCACGGCCTCGGAGGGTTCGTTCAGCTTGTCTGGACCGAATGCGGCCACCAGATACTCCATGGCGCGTTTCTTGATGATCGGTTCCTCGACGACTTCCGCCGCCTTCTTGTAGTTTTCAATCGCCTTGGTCAGCAGTTCGTCGTTGGCCGGCTCGCCTCGTCGCGCGGGACGATACTGGTTGTCGTAACTGTTGGCGAGAAAGAAGTACGCCGGGTCCAGCCTCGGGTCCGTGCAATCCGGGTTCGCCCCCCTGCACAGGTCCAGCGCCTCACTGTACTTCACGGTGGCGGCGCGGTAGTCCTGGCCTCGATACAACTGGTTCGCGTCCTTGAACGCCATCGTTGCCCTGAGCATCGCGATCTGATTACAGCCGGCCGCCGCGACGCCAAGTGCCACCGCGAGCGCTCCGACCGCCGCTCTCGACGAAAACTTCTGCATGACAACGATCTCCCTGTTCCCGGCGACGGTCCGGCTGAAGCCGGACACGACGTAGATGACGACGATGGTCCGGCCAAGCCCGGCTCTCCGCGAACGCGACAGTCTCCGCCCGGCGCCAGGACTGGGTTTCCCGAGCGCCCTCCCCGGCGAACGGCCAGTATAGTGATCCGTTTTCTGGCCAGTCAAGGGTCCGGCTATCATGAGGATAGCGGCATCCTCGCGACGAGTTCGGCACTCCAGAAACCGGCCGTACTGGTTAGACACCGTTCTTCATGATTCGATTCGAGACGCTGCTCGAAAAGATGCGGAGCTACAGCCCGGAGGCGGACCTGGAGCTCCTCCGGCGCGCGTACGTGTTTTCCGCCCTCGAGCACAAGGGACAGGTCCGTCACTCCGGCGAGCCGTACCTCGTGCATCCGCTCGAAGTCGCCGACTCGCTGGTTGACATGAAGCTCGACGTCGTGGCCGTCGCCGCCGGGCTGCTGCACGACGTCGTCGAAGACACGTTGACGACGCCAGAGCGCATAGCGGAGCTGTTCGGCGCCGAGATCGCGCACGTGGTCGAAGGCGTCACCAAGATCGGCGCCATCCCCTTTTCATCCAGCGAAGAGCGGCAGGCCGAGAATTTCCGCAAGATGCTGCTGGCGATGGTGGATGACATCCGCGTCATCCTGGTCAAGCTCGCCGATCGCCTGCACAACATGCGCACGCTCCATCATCTTCCGGAGGAGAGGCGCGTCAAGATCGCGCAGGAGACGATCGACATCTACGCCCCCATCGCCAATCGCCTCGGCATGAGCAAGGTCAAGAACGAGCTCGAGGAGCTCGCGTTCAAGTACCTCGAGCCGAAGGCGTACGAGTTGTTGAAGGCCAAGGTCGAGGCCAAGAGGAAGCACGCCGAAGGCGTCATCGACGGCCTCACGCGCACGCTCCGGGCCCGACTCGAGGATGCGCAGATTCCGATGATGACGCTGGACGGGCGAATCAAGCGCCTGTACAGCATTCACCTGAAGCTCAAACGCCAGAAAATCGATCTCGAGCGAGTCTACGACTTCGTCGCCGTCCGCGTCATCACGCAGTCGGTCAAGGACTGCTACGCCACGCTCGGCATCATTCACCAGACATGGTCTCCTGTGCCGGGCCGCTTCAAGGACTTCATCGCGATGCCCCGCCCCAACGGGTACCAATCGCTGCACACCTCGGTCATCAGCGAACATGGGTTCCCGTTCGAAGTGCAGATCCGTACCGACGAGATGCATCGGCGAGCGGAGGAGGGCATCGCGGCGCACTGGAAGTACAAAGAGGGCCGCGTCGGGGATTCCCGCGACGAGCGCTACTTCCAGTGGATGCGCCAACTGCTCGAGGTCGAGCAGGAGGTACGCGACCCGCAGGAATTCCTCCAGAACCTCAAGATCGATCTGTACCCGGAAGAGGTCTACATCTTCACGCCGAAGGGGGAGGTCCGGTCGCTGCCGCGCGGAGCGACCGCCGTGGACTTCGCCTACACCGTTCACACCGATGTCGGCCACCAGTGCGTCGGCGCGCGGATCAACGGGCGGATGGTTCCCCTCCGCTCGCCCCTGCAGAACGGCGACATCGTCGAGATCGTCACGCAGACGGGGCACAAGCCGAGCCGCGACTGGCTGTCGTTCGTCGTGACGTCCCGCGCGCGCAGCAAGATCAAGCACGTCCTTCAGGCCGAAGAGCGGACGCGCAGCATCGAGCTCGGCCGGCGGCTGTTCGAGAAGGAGGCGCGGAGGTTCGGCCAGAATCCGGCCACGCTGCTTCAGAGCCAGGAACTGACGCGGTTCGCGTCCGAATACGGGGCCAAGTCCCCTGACGAGCTCCTCGCGCACATCGGATACGGCAAGCTGTCGCCGCGAACCGTCCTGCAGAAGGCCGTTCCCGGGCAGCTTCGCGAAGATTCGTCGGTCGTGTCCGTGGTCCGGCGCGTGCTCCGCTCGGGGACGGGCGCCGACAAGATCAAGGTTCGCGGCACCGACGATGTCATGGTCTTTCGCGCGAAGTGCTGCAATCCCATTCGCGGAGAACGGATCGTCGGCTACATCACGCGCGGCAAGGGGGTCTCGGTCCACTCATTCGGCTGTCCGAATGTCGTGAACCTGATGTTCGATCCGGAGCGGCGAATAGACGTCGAGTGGGACAGCGACGGCGGCGACCAGCCCTACATCGTCAGGCTCACGATGCAGGTCGAGGATCGGAAGGGAATGCTGGCGGAAATAAGCGCCAAGATCTCGGACATCAACACGAACATCACCAACATGGAGGCGCGCACCGGCGACGATCAGCAGGCGCGCATCGAGATGACGGTCGAGATCCGGGACGTGAAGCACCTCGAGAAGGTGATCAAGTCCATCAAGAGCGTCCACGGAGTGCTGGGGGTGGAACGGGCTGCGAGAGCGTAGTTACGAGAGTACCGCGATCGCGTCTACTTCAATCCTGACGTCCCGCGGCAGCCTGGCGACCTGGACGGTGGCGCGAGCCGGGGGCGGGTCGGTGACGTAGCGGCTGTACACCTCGTTCATCGCGGCAAACTCGCTCATGTCCGCGAGGAAGACCGTCGTCCGGACGACGTGCTCGAAACCCACGCCCGCGGCCCTGAGCAGGGCCCCGAGGTTGCGCATGACCTGTTCGGTCTGCGTCGAGATGTTTCCGTCCACGAGAGCGCCCGTCGCGGGGTCGATCGGAATCTGCCCCGAAACAAAGAGGAGATTGCCGGCCTTGATGGCCGGCGAGTAGGCTCCCATCGCCTTGGGCGCGTCGGGAGACGTGACGAGCTCTCTCACGTCAGGCCGCCTTGGTCACCTTGCCGTCGCGCAAACATCGCGTGCAGACGCGAATCCGCTTGGTCGCGCCGTTGACGATGGCTCGGACGGTCTGAAGGTTGGGTTCAAACCGCCTGGGACCCACGTTGTGAGCGTGGGAAATCGTCCGCCCGACGACCGGACCCTTGTTGCAGACGTCGCACCGTTTCGCCATGTCGTCCTTTCTCGAGAGAACTGGCGTAGTGTCCGGCTTCAGCCGGACCAGCAAACGGTAGATTGTACCAGACCTACGGCAGAATGACCGTTCCGGCCGGTTTGGCCTGAGCGTCACCGTCGTCGGGGCGTTGAAGAGACGAGGTGCGGAGCAGGCGCGCCATCAACGAGATATAGGCATCGTCCTGCGTCGCCGACTTGCGCACGTCCCGTGCCGCCCGCTCGATCGCCCTGAGAGCGATCGCCGCTTCGCCGTCGTACACCTTCGCGCCCTGCGAACGGAGCTCGGCCAGCATTGCCGTCAGGTCTCGCGCGAGCCGCTGCGCCGTAGCCGAAGTAGGGTGGTGTTCGTACAGAACGCCTCGCGCAGCCGTCTCG
>DASTDQ010000125.1:0-3397 GCA_035710305.1 Vicinamibacterales bacterium
GCAGCAGCAGCGGATGCTCGCCGACCGGCGGCGCAACATGACGCTCGACGTGCTGAGGGAAGAGGCGGCGCTGCGTGCCGCCGAGGGCGCCTACGATCGCGCCGCCGCGCTCTGGCAGCAGGTGATCGATCAGCAGCCGGACCGGTCCTCCGATCACCTCGGCCTCGCCGCGGCTCTTGCGGGTGCGGGACGGATCGACGCGGCAATCCGTGAGTACGAAGCCGCCGCCCAGCTCGACGGAGCGCCAGACGTGTACCGCCAGCTCGCCGCGGCGTACGCGCGAGCCGGGCGCACCGAGGACAGCGCGCGCGCGCGAATCATGTACGACCGGGCCCTTCAGGGACTCCCAACCGGCCAAGGGCCCCGCCCTTGATGTCCCGGCCGAAGCCCTTGGCCGGTTGGCAGTGTCTCTTGGCGCGCTGCGCGCGCCGGGACCGCTCTGCGAGTGACAAAAGGCACAAATTCCACGCAACGAGCCGCATAGCGGTCCCCTCGGGGCACGGCGCGGTGACGCGTGTCGCCGCGCTGTTGATCGCGATCGGAGGAGCGATCAGCGCCCAGACCCCGTCCGTCGGGGAGTCGCCAGTGCGCTTCTCCGACATCACTCGACAGGCCGGCATCGACTTCCGTCACATCAGCGGCACGAGCGCCGACAAGCACCTCGTCGAAACGATCGGCTCGGGCGGGCTCTTTTTCGACTTCGACAACGACGGATGGATCGACGTCTTCCTGGTGGACGGTGGATCGGTGGCCGATCCCGCACTCGCGAAGCAGGCGCGCCACCGGCTGTACCGGAATCGGGGCAACGGCACGTTCGAAGACGTCACCGAACGATCGCTCATCCGGCATCGCGACTACGGCATGGGGGCGTGCGCGGGCGATTACGACAACGACGGCTGGGTAGACCTGTATGTCACCAACGTCGGCCCGAACGTCCTGTACCGCAACGGCGGAAACGGGGTGTTCGCCGACGTGACGCGCACCGCGCGGGTGGGATCGCCGCTGTGGGGCACCGGGTGTGCGTTCGCGGACCTCGATCGCGACGGCGATCTCGACCTGTTCGTGACCAACTACGTCGCCGCCGATCCGAAGGACAGCCCCTTCTGCGGAAACGCGAGGCTGAAGACGCGCTTCTACTGCCACCCGCTCAACTACGATCCGCTGCCGAACGTCGTCTATCGCAATGACGGCAACGGCGCGTTTACCGACATCAGCGCGCAGTCGGGCGTCGCCGCCTATCGGGCCAACGGCCTTGGAGTCGTCATCACGGACTACGACGACGACCTGTGGCCGGACGTGTTCGTGGCCAACGACAGCATGCCGAACTTCCTGTTTCGCGGCACCGACGGCACGCGTTTCGTCGAGACGGCGCTGCGCGCGGGCGTCGCCGTCGCCACCGACGGGAAGGCGCGCGCCGGGATGGGCACCGACACCGGAGACTACGACGGCGACGGGCAGATCGACCTGGTCGTGACCAATCTCGACCTCGAGACGTTCAGCCTCTATCGCGGGCTGGGCGGCGGTCTATTCGCGTACGCGACGCCAGAAAGCGGCATCGGCCCGGCGACGCTCCCCTTCGTCGGGTTCGGCGCCGTGTTCCTCGACTTCGACAACGACACCGGCCTCGATCTCGCTTTTGCCAACGGCCACATCTTCGACAACGCCCCGGAGTTCCGCCCCGGGGCGACGTACGCGCAGCGCAACCTCCTGTTCCGTTACCTCGCCCCAAGGCGGTTCGTCGAAGTCGGCCGCAACGCCGGCCCGGGCTTCGCGCTGGAGAAAGTGAGCCGGGGGCTCGTGTCCGGCGACATCGACAACGACGGCGATCTGGACCTGCTGGTGACCAACAACGGCCAGACAGCCGACCTCCTGCGCAACGACGGCGGCAACGGGGGGAACGCGCTGCTCGTCCGCGCGATCGGTGGTTCGGCTTCGCTCACCGCAAGCAAAAAGAGCAATCGCGACGGCGTCGGCGCAAGGCTTCGACTGAAGGTGGGGACACGAACGCTGATCCGCGACGTCAAGGCCGGGTCGAGCTACCTCGGACAGAACGACCTGCGGCAGCATTTCGGGCTCGGGACGGCGAAGAGCGCCGACCGTCTCGAAGTGCGGTGGCCCAGCGGGCGGACCGACGTGCTCCAGAACCTGCCGGCCAATCAGATCATCACCATCCGCGAGGGCGCGGGCCTCGTGAACAGCGTGCCGTTTGTCCGCTGACGTGCCTCGACTCCCAACTCCCAACGTCTTTGTTTAGCGGGTTCGCACCGCTCGCAACCGTGGCCTCGGCTGCGCGGCGGAGACGCAGACCGGGCCACGACCGCGGACGCGGCGGCCGGGAAAGTGACCGGCGCTCGGACCCAATCGCTCCCCGCGCGTCTACTCGCCAATGCGAGGCGACATCCGCCGCCGGCTCAAAACCTCCGAGCCTGATTCCGTCAACTCGAACGCATGGCCGGAAGACGCGCGGCTGAATCGCGCCGGCCACTTTCCTGCTGCGCACTGCCTGCGGCCTGGCGTACGCGGTCGCGGCCCGGTCCGCGTCTCCTCGCGCAGGTCGCCCACCGGGCGCGCGCCACTCACCACGGGCAGGCGTGCCGGACAGCGGACGCGTAAGCAAGGCCGACCACGCCGCGAAGCCGGAAACCGGGCGACGCGATTCCTCACGTCGACTTCCGTCCACGCGCTTGAGAAGCGCGTGGCGACACGGGCGTTTTGTGCCGCGTGACGGACCATGCCTCGAGACAGCGTTTAGTCGACGTGGCGGCGGCAGGGTATGAGCGGAGAGCCGGTTTCCCGGCCGCAGCGCCCGCGGCCGCCGGCCGGCATGCCTGCCCGTGGTGAGCACATGCGCCTCGCTAAACGTACCCCTCCCAACTCCCAATTCCCAAGCGCCCACGAGGTTTGGAAGTTGATTCGGAGTTGGGCGTTGGAGATTGGGAGTTGGGGATTGGGAGTGGTATCATCGGCCACTTTTCGGAGGGGCTGTCATGGTGAAGGTTCGAGTGTTGGTCATGCTCACGTTCTGCGGGCTCGTGGCTGCCGGGCTGGCGTCGTCGACTGGCGTCCTGCGCGCTCAGGCGAATCAATTGCAATTCGTGGTCGGCGCCACCGATGAGAAGGGAGAGCCGGTGACGGACCTCAAGCCCGAAGAGGTCATCATGAGCGAGAACGGCAAGCCCGGGAAGACCGTCAGCCTCGAGCCCTTCCACATTCCCGTCAAGCTGACCATCGGGGTTGACAACTCGCCCGACAGCCGCGAGGCGCTGAGCCATTACCGGAACGGCCTGAAGGCGATGGTGGAGGGGCTGCCGCCCGAGATCGAAGTCACGCTCATCACCACGGCGCCCCAGCCGCGCATGGTCGTGCGGCCGACGACCAACCGCGAACAGATCCTGCG
>DASTDQ010000126.1:0-3354 GCA_035710305.1 Vicinamibacterales bacterium
TCCGAGTGACACGTGCATCCACGAGTGGTTCGAGCGACAGGTGACGACTGGTCCGGATCGGACTGCGTTGATCGACGACGGACACCTGGTGACCTACCGGGCGTTGAGCGCGCGCGCGAATCGGCTGTCGAATCACCTCCGCGGGTTGGGTGTGGGGCCTGAGGTCCGCGTGGGCCTCTGCATGGAGCGTTCGGCGGAACTGGTGGTCGGGCTCCTGGGAATCCTCAAGGCGGGCGGCGTGTATGTGCCGTTGGATCCGGCGTATCCGAAGGAGCGGCTCGCGTTCATGGTGGCGGACGCGGGTCTCGAAGTGCTGGTGACTGAGGAAAGGCACGTGCCAGGCCTGCCTGACACCAGTGCGCGCGTGGTCAGTCTTGACGCTTCGCGGGAGGCGATCTCGCGGGAGCGTGAGGTGGCGCCGGCGGTCGAGGTGAGCGCAGACAACGCCGCGTACGTGATCTACACGTCGGGTTCGACGGGCAAACCGAAGGGCGTCGAAGTACCGCATCGCGGTGTGCTCCGACTGCTGTTCGGTGGGGATTACGTCACGCTCGGCAGCGACGTGGTGATCCCTCACTTGTCGTCGCCGACCTTTGATGCCTCGACCTTTGAGGTGTGGGCGCCGTTGCTGCACGGCGGGCAGTGTGTCCTCTATCCGGAACGGGTGCCGACGCCCCTGAGTCTGGCGAGGGCGATTCAGAAACACGGCCTCAACACGATGTGGCTGACCTCCGCCTTGTTCAACGCGGTCGTGGACGAAGCCCCCGGTCTCCTCGCAGGCGTGGACCAACTCTTAATCGGCGGTGAGGCGCTCTCCCTGAACCACGTGCAACGCGCGCTCGCAGCGCTTCCGTCCACGACCATCATCAATGGCTACGGGCCGACCGAGAGCACGACCTTCGCCTGTTGTCACCCGATTCCGGTCGCTCTTCGGACGACGACCCAATCGATCCCCATCGGTCGTCCCATCGGTAACACAACGGTCAATGTCCTCGACGCGCACATGCAGCCAGTGCCACTGGGAGCCTCAGGCGAAGTGCTCATCGGGGGGGCGGGATTGGCTCGCGGGTACCTCGACCGAGCAGACTTGACAGCCGAGCGGTTCGTCCCCGATCCGTACGGCGCGCACACAGGCGGGCGCGTTTACCGGACAGGGGACGTGGCTCGCTACCTCCCTGACGGAAACGTCGAGTTCCTGGGACGGGTTGACCACCAGGTGAAACTCCGTGGCTTCCGCATCGAGCTGGGGGAGATCGAGGCGGTGCTGCGCGACCACCCGGCCCTCCGGGATGCGGTCGTCGTGGTGCGGGAGGACGCGCCTGGCCAGGCGCGGCTGGTCGCTTACACGGTGGCGCATGCCCAGTCGCCGGACGTGAGCGAGGTGCGGAATTATCTGAAGGCGTCGCTGCCGGACTACATGGTGCCGTCCGCGTTCGTGGCGCTCGATGCCCTGCCGCTGACGCCCAACGGCAAGGTCGATCGGCGTGCGCTGCCGGATCCAAGTCCGGAGCGACCGGCGACGCCGGAGAGTCTCGTCGCTGCCCGGAGCCCCCAGGAAGAGATCATCAGCGGCATCTGGGCCGAGGTTCTCGGCATCGAGCGCGTGGGTGTCCACGACGACTTCTTTGAATTCGGCGGCCATTCGCTCCTCGCGACACAAGTGATGTCGCGCGTCCGCAATGCGTTCCAGGTCGAGCTCCCATTGCGGGTGCTCTTTGAGGCACCCACGATCGCCGGCCTGTCGGAGAAGCTGACGGCGGCGATCCGGGCAAACCGAGAGCTGGATTCTCCACCGATCGTGCCGCGGTCCAGGGAAGGCGAGTTGCCGCTCTCGTTCGCTCAACAGCGGCTCTGGCTGCTCGATCGCATGAGGCCTGGAGACTCGAGCTACAACGTCAGCGCAGCCATACGCCTGCGCGGTCGTCTCGACGCCGCGGCGCTCGACCAGACATTCAGCGAGATCTGCCGGCGTCAGGACGTCCTCAGAGCGAACTTCGTAGATGTCGACGGCAGGCCTGTGCAGGTAAACCGGCCTGCTCGCCCGCTCGTGCTGCCGCTCGTGGACCTCAGCAACCTCGAAGGGCCCGCGCGTGAAGCGCAGGCGACCGATCTCGTCGAGCGTGAAACCGCGCGGTCCTTCGACCTCGCCCGTGACTCGCTGATCCGGCTTCATCTTCTGCGGATGGGCGACGAGGACCACGTCCTGCTGTTCTCGACTCACCACATCATCTGTGACGGCTGGTCGGTCGGCGTCATCGTCGGCGAGCTGTCGAGCCTGTACGTCCGTTTCACCGGCGGCGGGCCCTCCTCACTCGAGGAGTTGAAGGTCCAGTACAGTGACTTCGCCGGTTGGCAGCGCGACTGGCTGCAGGGGAAGGCCCTCGAGGCGCAACTTTCCTACTGGAGGACGCAGCTCGGTGCCGATCCGCCGAGGCTCGCACTTCCGACCGACCGGCCGCGACCTCAGGTCGAGACACTCCAGGGACAGACGTACACCGTGGTTCTACCCGCCAGCCTGACCACCAGGCTGAAGGCACTGAGTCGAGCGGAGGGCGTCACGACATTCATGACGCTGCTTGCGGCCTTCAAGGCGCAACTCCAACGTTACACAGGGCAGGATGACATTGTCGTCGGCACCGACATGGCCAATCGGAACCGCCAGGAGATCGAGGGACTGATCGGGTTCTTCATCAACCTCCTCGTGCTTCGGACGGATCTCGGCGGCAACCCGTCCTTCCGCCAGCTTCTGAAACGCGTCCGTGAGAAGGCTCTCGAGGCGTACGCCCATCAGGACCTGCCGTTCGACCGATTGGTGGAGGAGCTGCAGCCTGAGCGTCACCTGAGCGATACACCCCTGTTCCAAGTGCTCTTTGTCCTGCAGAACACCCCCACGTCGGACCTGAGGCTCGGGGGGCTGCTCGTGCAACCTGTTCCCTTGCCGTCGACAACTTCCAAATTCGACTTGGCGGTATTCGTGTCCGAGGGCGATGCGGGAATCTCGGTGACGTGGCAGTTCAAGACCGACCTCTTCGAAAGGTCGACGATCACGCGGATCGCCCAGCACTTCGAGCGGGTGCTGGAGAGCGTTGTCGACGACCCGGAGCAGCCAATCGGCAGGCTGCGTCTGGTCGAGGAGAAGAAGAAGCCCGAGCGCATCAGGCGAACCCGCCCCCAGGCAGCAGCGTTGCCCGACGTCGGCATCCTTGCCTCAGACGACAGCTAGCACCACCCCGGACAGGCCACTCGGGGCGGCGATCTGGCCCCGTTCGTCATATCTCAAGGTGGCAGTAGAAAGTCTGCTGCTTCGAGGAGAATTGCGGTCGACCTCAACTACTCCCGATCTTCAACCCACGT
>DASTDQ010000127.1:0-3609 GCA_035710305.1 Vicinamibacterales bacterium
CGGGGGAGATGAACCAGTGGGCGAAGGACTTCTTCGGCCGGCCGATCATCTCCGACTGGCGTACGCAGCTCGACTTCACGACGAAGATCTTCAGGGCACGCGGCCTTCACCTGGACGACCGCCACGTCCGGCGCGCGGACGGCGGAGGGTTCTCCGCGTCGATCGTGGACATGGCGCTCTACGTCGTCAACAACGAGCGCCAGATGCGCGAGACCGGCGCCTCCCTTGTACTGTATCTGCCCAAGATCCAGACCGCCGAGGAGGCCGCGCTCTGGGGCGAGATGATCGGCGCCCTCGAGCGGCATCTGGGCCTGCCTGACGGGCGAATCAAGGTGTATGTCCTCGTCGAGCAGCTCGAAGCCGTCTACCAGTTGATGGAGATTCGCGCGGCGTTGGGGTCTCACTTCGTCGGCTTCAACACCGGCCGCTGGGACTACATCAACAGCGTCGCTGACGCGATGGCCTGGGATCCCGCGTTCGTCGATCCCAACATCGACGCCATCACGATGACCTACGGCTACATGCGGAACTACGAGGACCGCGTGCGGCGTGCGGTCAACACACCCGACTCGCGCGGCCAGTACGCGCTGTGGCAGGGCGGGATGGAACCCAACATTCCCGTGGGTTCGCCCGACGGCGTGAAGCGGGCCATGGAGAGGGCAGTGGCCGGCGCCGAGCGCGAGGAGCGGGAAGGCGCGAGTGGTAAGTGGGTGGCTCACTGGAAGATGGTGCACATCGTGCGGCCCGTGTGGGAGCGCGCCGGAAAGGCGAATCAGCTCGGCCGTCCTTTTCCACGGTTGACCTACGCACAGGAGGATGCCGACGGCCTGCTCCTGCTCGAGCCCGCGCCGCGGACGATTCGAGGAGCGCGCGACCTGCTCAGCGTGGCGCTGCAGTACGGCAATGCATTCGGTCAGGGCATGCAGGCAGCGGCGCTCAAGCCGGCAGACTTCTTCGGAAACGACGACGTGCTCTACCTGATGGAAGACATGGCGACCGGGGAGATCCGCCTGAGCATCCTCTGGGAGTGGCTGCACAAGGGCGCGCGTCTCACTGCCGACGACGCGGAGACGGGGTTGAAGTCAGGAGATGTATTCAGCGCCGCGATCTTCGCTCGACTGCTCTCGGAGGAGTACGCGAAGCTGCGCCGCGCAGGCAATCGCGACGTCCACGACAACTCGAAAGAGACGACGCTGCCGATTGCCAGGGAAATCGTCGAAGCCTACGTGACCGACGAGGTGAAGCTGCCCTGGTATATCGACCTGCTGAACATCAACCTGGGCGTCCACGATGTGGCTGAGGGCAAGCGCCGCATCGAGCTGCTGCGAGCGGCGTTCAAGGCTGACGGGAAACGCGTGACCGCCAATCTGGACTTCGACGCGGAGCAGGCCTCAGGAATCTGAGGCCAGAGGCCTGGGCCCTGGGGCCTTGCTCAGCGCATGAACGCGTTCAAGCCGGACGCCGCCGGGCTCTCGGCGATGGCCGGCGCGAGCGACCAGAAGACGATCAACGCGCCAACGAACACGGCGACGCGAAAGGCATCCACGGCCGGAACTCGCTGTTCAGTCAGCAGATGCAGGATCAGGTTCAGCACGCCCTTCGCCAGGGCGATTCCGAGCGCAATCGTAAGCAGGAGTACAAGCGAGAGGACGAGCAGCCCCACGGCCTATGTATCGGCTAAGTGGTGACCCGCGTCCAGACCCCGCTGCGCACCTCGACCAGCAATCCGGCGCTGACGAGCCGCTCGACGATCCGGGTTGCGGCTTCCGGCGAGACGTGCAGCGCTTCCCGGAGCCCCTCGATGGTGATGACCGGCACCCCGCTATGCACGATCTCCTCGAGGACGCTTCGCACGACCTCGGCACGGCGGGCGGTATCACGACGATTCAGATCCACGCCGCCTCCGCGACTTGTTCTTCGGTGACCGGCAGGGCAGGTGCCCGGCCGTCGTCGGGATCCGCGACGATCGGCGCCAGCAGGGCTGGCAGGCTAAGGGCAAAGAGGTAGACCGTTTCGTTCATCACTGGCGGGCCCCCCTGGGCAAGGGCAATCCTCTCCCGTGGGGTTATCGGTCGAGCCAGACTGGGCAATAGGGGGAGGGGGTGCGAAGGTGCGAGGGTGCGAGGGTGCGGCGTGCCCCGGATTCAGGCCGCCGACAGCGGCGCCGACCAGATCTCCAGCTCTCCCCGGCGGAACAGAGCGTTGAACGCGGCCACGACCTTCGGGTCGAACTCCGTATTTTCGCCGTTGCAGATGACGTCGCGCGCCTCGAAGGTGGACATCGCCTTGCGATACGGACGGTCGCTCGTCAGGGCGTCGTAGACGTCGGCGACGGCAATGATGCGCGCCTCGAACGGAATGGACTCGCCGCTGGTGGGGTTGTAGCCGCTCCCGTCGAACTTGTCGTGATGGGCCAGGATGATCGGGATGACCCGGCGCAAAGCCCCGCCCACCGGCTCGAGGATGTCAATCCCGCGGGACACGTGCTCCTGAACCTTCTCGTATTCCTCTTTCGTGAGCCGCGCGGCCTTGTACAACAGATCGCGGCTGATCTCGAGCTTGCCGATGTCGTGAAGCAACGCCGCCGCCCGCACGTCCTCGATGCGATCGTTCGGAAGGTTGAGCTGCGCCGCAATCCGGGTTGCATAGACCGACACACGGTAACAGTGGTTCTCCGTGTAGGTGTCCTTCGAGATGAAGTGCCGAAGGATCATCAGCACGCCCTGATAGGTCTCCCGCAGTTCCTCGATCTGCTGGTTCTTGTGTTCGTACAGGGTGCCCATCAGATACCCCGTGACGATGAGCGAGCCGCCCCAGACCGTCAATTCCAGCCAATCCAGGTAGCTGAGGGTCGCGACCGCCGACCCTCCCGGCAGGGAGCTGCGGAACAGCACCAGACCCACCACCAGGAGCACGCTCGCAAAGGCGGTCAGCGTCCCGTGCCGGCGTCCGTAGAAATACGATGAGGCAACGGTGGGGAGCACGAAGAAGCTCAGGACCATGCGCTGCGCGGCGATCACCTGATTCAGAAGCAGGGCGATCGCAAACAGCGAAAGGATGACCCACAGTTCCTTGTTGACCCGCTCAAACGCGCCGGAGATGCGTGTTCTCATAACGGAGCTTCAACACCGCCTCGAAGGAGGCATCGGCCGCTATGGAGCAACTGTCGTTCCGGCGGGGAAAATCACGCACTGCTGCCGGTAACGCGCTGGAACGCAGAGAGTTGCGGTTCAGTCTCTGGAAACGATGGGAAGCTGGCGCTGGTGCCGGACTGTGCCGGACCGGAACACGACCCCCCGTTTTCTTCCGCGGCAAAGTCGATTTCTGGCTCTAGCGCGCTCCGGAGGCTGGGGCACCGGCTGGTTCGATCCGGAGCAGGGCACCCTGCGCCTCGCCCGTCACCACGTACAGGAGGCCGTCAGGCCCTTGCCGGACATCGCGGATCCGCTGCTTCAGTTCCCGGAGCATCGGCTCGCGCCTGAGCTCCTCCCATTTCTCGTTGAACTCGATTCGCTGCATCTGACCCGTGCGCGGAGTTTCACCTTCTCTCAAACCCCCGACGAAGTAACTTCGCTTCCATCCCGCGAAGACATCGCCCGTGTAGAAGGT
>DASTDQ010000128.1:0-9204 GCA_035710305.1 Vicinamibacterales bacterium
CCGGGCTTGATCTCCTGGACCTTCATCGCCGGTTTGGCCTTGACCTTGGTGTCGCGCGTCACTTTCACGGTGACATCCTTGCCATCCCTGTCCTTGAGCATCA
Source organism: Vicinamibacterales bacterium (assembly GCA_035710305.1). Taxonomy (GTDB): domain Bacteria; phylum Acidobacteriota; class Vicinamibacteria; order Vicinamibacterales; family UBA2999; genus Gp6-AA40. The sequence goes on from DASTDQ010000128.1 coordinate 104, forward strand.
GGTGATCCGCGGCTGCCATCGTCACCGTGCCCATCACCTTGTGCTCGTGGCCTTCATGTGCGAACAGCGACGAGCTCACGCCGAGCGTCAATACCGCGGAAGCAAGAACGAGCGCACACAATCGTTTCATCATCGTGTCCTCCAATGTACGACACTCACGGTTAGAACCACAGCCGCAGACCGGCCACGAATCGCGCTCCCCCCGGATCGTCGCCGGCGGCTTCGGCGAAGTCAGCGGTCTCGCCCCATTTGTTTCTCCAGGTGACGCCAAGGTACGGCGCGAATTCGCGTCTGAATTCGTACCGCAGGCGGAAGCCGAGATCCGTCGTGCTCAGGCCCGCTCCGATGCCACGTTCCGGATCGGATTTACCGAAGACTTCAGCCTCGAAGAGCGGCTGAACAATCAGCCTGTTGGTGAAGAGCAGTTCATACTCGACCTCGAAGCGAGCATGGGTTCTGCCTGAGGCACCGACGTACGCGGTCGCCTCGATTTCGAACCAATACGGGGCGAGGCCTTGAACGCCAAAGGCCGCCCAGGTTTGCGGCGAGCCCGGTCGGAAATCCTGACGGATACCGGCAACCACATCCCACCAACGCGAGAACCGGCGTCCGTACAGCAGGTGTGTATGCGCTTCGCCAACACCGCCGTCTTCGCCATCGCCTTCGGCGCGGAACCACAGGCGGTCGCGATCCCGCCCCACCCATCCGCGTGTATCGATGCTGATGCCGTTTGCGCCCTCGCCGGCTTGCCACTCGAGCTGATCGAAGAGCACCAGGTAGTTCACCGCGTTCTCATGCACCGCGTGCCCCTGGACATCCGGGAACGCGGCCTTCCGGTCTTCGTCGGTCAGCGGTGGGATGAACGACGGCAGATCGGTCGAAGCCTGATGCTGGTGCTGGTCTGACGCCGGTGTCGGTTGCCTCGCGGGCTTCTCCTGTTGATGCCCAGTGTGGGCATCCTGAGCAGAGGCAGGCCGAGTCACACCACACGTGAGCGATCCGACCGCGAGAATGGCGTAGAACACGCGACGAATCATTCGTCCACCCGCACTTCCCGGAACATGCCGGATTCCATGTGGTAAAGGAGGTGGCAGTGATACGCCCACCGGCCCAGCGCATCGGCCGTCACCCGATACGATCGCTTCGTGCCCGGCGGCATGTCGACGGTGTGCTTGCGCACGTGGAACCTGCCCTCGTCGTCCTCGACATCGCTCCACATCCCATGCAAGTGAATCGGGTGGGTCATCATGGTGTCGTTGACGAGCACGATCCGGAGCCGTTCGCCGTAGGTAAGCCGGAGGGGCTCAGCATCCGAGAACCTGATGCCGTCGAACGACCACGCGAAGCGCTGCATGTGCCCGGTCAGATGCAATTCAATCGTCCGGCCGGGCTCACGTCCGTCGGGATCTGCGAAGGTGTTCCTCAGGTCCGCGTAGCGGAGTACCCGGCGCCCGTTGTCGCGAAGTCCGATCCCGGGATCGTCGAGCCGCGATGCCGGTGCCATCGTCTGCATGTCGACGAGCGGATTGCCCTTCTCGCTTGGAGGGTGCTGTTGCACGGCGCTCATCGCGGACATGTCGTGGCCCGCATGCGGATCAGCCGGCGTCTTCGGCGGCGTCTGGTGCCCTGCGTGCGGATCAGCGGCAGCCGTGGGCGAAGCGGCGTGGCCGGCCCCCTTCCCGCCGTGGCCCATGTCCGCCATCGTGAGCCGCGGCCTCGGGTCGAGCGTGGGAAGCTCGGCCCGAAGGCCCTCGCGCACCGCAAGCGTGCCACCGGCGAACCCCGTGCGATCCATGGATTGCGCGAAGATCGTGAACGCGTCCTGAGCCTTGGGCTCGATGATGACGTCGTAGGTCTCCGCCGTGGCAATTCTGAATTCATCAACCGTCACGGGATGCACGTACTGACCATCCGCAGCCACCACCGTCATCTGCAATCCTGGAATCCGCACGTCGAAGTACGACATCGCGGACCCATTGATGAAACGCAGGCGCACACGCTCTCCTGGCTTGAAGAGCCCCGTCCAATTGCCTGCCGGGGTCACACCATTCAGAAGGTACGTGTACGTATATCCGGACACATCGGCGAGGTCCGTTGGATTCATGCGCATCTCGCCCCACATCTTTCGATCGGCGAGTGCGCTCTTCAGGCCATCCTCGCTGACGTCCCGGAAGAAGTCTCCGACAGTCCTCTGATGAAAGTTGTAGTAGTCCGAACGCTTCTTCAGCTTCGCGAATACGCGCTCGGCGCTCTCATCCGTCCAGTCCGTGAGCATCACGACATGTTCGCGGTCGTACCCGAATGGTTCCGGCTCGCGCGGGTGGATGACCAGCGGTCCGTACAGACCTCGTTGCTCCTGGAACCCGGAGTGGCTGTGGTACCAGTACGTCCCTCCCTGACGCACTGTGAATCGGTAGACGTAGGTTTCGCCCGGCCGTATGCCGTGAAAGCTGAGACCGGGCACGCCGTCCATGTTCGCGGGCAGCAGAATGCCGTGCCAGTGAATCGAGGCGTCTTCAGAGAGGGTGTTGGCGACACGGAGTGTCACCGTGTCTCCTTCCTTCCAGTGCAACGTGGGCGCAGGAATCGAGCCGTTCACGGTGACCGCGCTCCTCGCGTTCCCCGTGATATTCATTGGGGTCTCGCCGATTCGCAGATCGAACTCGGTGCCCGACACATCACCCCACCGCGACGGGGTGTTGCCCTGCGCGAATGCCGACGCGCGCCACAGGCCAAGGGCCGCGACGGTCCCTCCAACTGCGAGGCCCTTGACGAATGTTCGTCGCGACGTGCCTTCGCTGGATCGGCGGCGAGATGAGTAGGGCTGCGACCTCATTGATTCCTCAGTGCTGCGAATCTTTCGAGGACCCGTCTGACGGCTTGGCGGAGTCCCCCCGCAGGAAGCGGCGAGCCTCTTCCTCTTCCTTCAGTTCGGCCGGCGACTTCGGGTTGAGCGCTTCCATGCGCTCGATATCCTCGTCAGTCAGCATCTGGAGTCTTCGTACGAAGTGCACGAGGCCCCAGCTTTCGCGCTCGCCCTCGGGCGTGCCGTTTCCCCACCCGGGCATACCGGTGAGCCGGATCCCGTGCTCGATGATCGAGAACAGCTCGCCGTCGGTCAGCGACTGCGTCGCACTGGCGCGCATGTCGGGCACTCGCGGATAGAGAGCGCGCCCGATTGCCGTGTCGCCGCTGCCGTTGTTCGCGTGACAGGAGGCGCAATGGTCGGCGTAGTGCGACAGCGCCTGTTCGAGGACCGCTTCTGTGGGCTCGACGGGATTGGTCCGGTTGCGCAACGACCCCGGCGTCGCCCAGCGGCGCATGGCCCGCGCGAGCATCGTCTCGACGCGACTCGGTTCGTCATGAGCGCTCAGGCCGCGGCTCACGATCGAGTAGGCGATGACGCCTCCGACCGCGGAAATCAGAACGACGAGCAGCAGAAGTGCACGAATGGTTGCACTCCAGTGGCCGTCTTTCGCTGCACTGGCAGCATTTCTGAACGGCATCCGTCGGCCGGAACGACGTCGATGCTCCGTCATGAAGATCCCTTCCCCCACACACGCGACGTGCGATGACACGGCAATGCAACGGTGTCAACACCGTGCCACGCGATTACTTGGCGCTATGCGCCTATGCGATCGGGATCAGACGCGCAAAACGAGCGGCGTCGTTGTGAGTGGAGTCGTACCCGGCGGAGACGTGTCGTCGAAGGTCCCCGAGTCGCGCAGCGTCACGGGCCGGACGGGAACGGCGCCGAGCACCTGCAGGGGAGATTTCGCGATGGTGTCAGCTCGTTCCGCGGCTGTCGTCGCTGCCTGCGGAATGACGCCGGCGTGCGCGCGGCAGTCGTGCTGCGACGGGCCGCTCAGGTGGGGTCCAGTCGATGGAAGCGAGGGCTCCTCACACGTCTGTCCTGAACCGTGGTGGCCGGCCGCTGCGCCGGATGCCGATTCGCACACCATCACACAGACGGTTCCCGAAACCGGCACGCCGGCCAGAACGGTCAGAAGGACAACGGCAATCCTGTGTCGCCAACACACGGATCGAGTATACCGCGGGACTTCAGGACGCCGGCACAGCCATGCGCGGCGTTTCATTCAGTGGCCTTCAGCCCCTCAACGCAGACCTTCGGAATCGATGACAGCCGCCGGCCTCGACCGTCGTTGGGCTCCTACCTCGCAACCTGTGTAACGCCGGCGGTCTTCGCGTGTTCGCTCAGCGCGGGGATGACATGACGTCTGCAGCACGCGGGCATCTCACCTCGTACGATCTGGAGCGCCTCTGCCGCCTTGTCAAGAAACGCCGCCGTGGACTCGATCACGAAGCGTCGAGGGTGCGCCTCCCAGGCTTGCAGAATCCGCTGGTCGATTTCGGCCGCAGCAGCCGCAGATTCCGTTCTGAGTGGATTCTGGTTGTTGTACCCGTGGTCCAATCCCGGCGTGCGTAGATGGATCACTGCGTGGTACCGGGCCAGTTGCTCCGAACGGGTCGTACCAAGCGTCGTCCAGAACTCATCGACGGGGCTCGGCCAATACGCGAGACCGTCGAGCGTTCCGCGATCGCACAGCACGATCGCCGGATTATGGCTGTCGCCGGCGTTCTCGAGCTCGCGTTGCACGTAGAAGATCGCCCGTTGCGCCGCGCGCGTGCATCCGGGATCGTCCTCGCGCGGGAAGCCACCGCCGAAGACGACACCGGCGGCCTCAGCCAGCACCTTGACGTGCTCGCAGAACGACTGGCGAATCAGCTCGAGAACTGCGGTCTTCCCTGCACCTGGTCCGCCTGTCAGCACGACCCGTCGCCGGTCATGCACGGTGGCGCACTCGCACGGCACCATGGTTCCTCCTCGGGATCGTAGTCAATGCTGGTCGTCACGGTGTCCTCCTCGCTCGCCGCCCTCCCTTGCGGGTAGCTCGTTGGAAGACGACGCGGGAGCGAACTCGACGAGCGTCAATCGAGTCATGCGGCGCCTTCCGACGGAGTGACCGCATCGTGCGCCAGGGACAGCGGGAGCGTGGCGCGCACCTGATGACGACGCCACATCGCGTAGGCGGCCGGGAGCACGAGCAGCGTCAGAAACATGCAGGACCAGAGGCCTCCGACGACGGGGGCAGCTGTGCGGGCCGAGACGTCCGCTCCAACGCCTGCCTCCCAGAGCAGCGGCAACAGGCCGAGCACCGTCGTTGCCACCGTCATCAGCAGCGGCCGGACGCGAGCGCTGGCTCCTTCGACGACCGCGGCATCGACGTCTTCGGGCCCCTGAATGCGGCCCTCGCGCATGTAGCGATCGAACGCTTCGTCCAGATAGACGACCATGACGATCCCGGTCTCGGCGGCGACGCCGGCCACGGCGATCAGTCCAACCCACACGGCGGTCGAGAGGTTGTAGTGCATGAAGGCCAGCAGCCAGATGCTGCCAGCGACGGCAAAGGGCAGGCTCGAGAGGACGAGCAGCGTCTGTGGCCAGCCCCGCATCGACATGTAAAGCAGTGCGACCACGAGCACGAGCGTCAGCGGGATGATGTAGCGGAGCCGCGCTTCCATCTGGGCGAGGAATTCGTATTGCCCGGTCCACTGCAGGCGGTACCCGGGAGGGAGCTGCAATCGAGCCGCGACAAGAGCCTTGGCGTCGTCGACCCAGCCACCGAGGTCGCGCTGTGTCTGGTCGATGTCTGCGAACACGTATCCGACGAGCACGCCGTTCTCGTCCTTGATCATGGGCGGGCCAGTGACGACTCTCACATCGGCCAGTTCGCCGAGTGGAACGGCGGCACCTGGCTGGCGCCACTGTTCGAGCAGATCCGTTGCACCTTGTGATCCGCCCATAGGAAGTACGGGTTGTGACGCGCCCATCGCGTTTGCGGGCTGCATTCCGGTTGAGGCAGACCGCCCGCCCATCCCGCCCATTCCGCCACCGGCTGCTGCAGTGGCGGACGTCACCATTCCTGCCGTTGGCGACGAGACACCGCCGCCCACATTGCCGCCGCCGAAGTCGGAGACGCCCGCGGTCGACTGGACTGGAACGAGGATGCGGCGCAGCGCCTGCGGATCGGATCGGCGATCCGCGGCATACCGCAGATTGATCGAGAACCGCGCGCGCCCGGCGATCGCCGTTGACACCGGCATCCCGCCGACAGCGGCTTCCACCACGTCCTGCACGTCACGGACGGTGAGCCCATACCGTGCGATGGCGTCACGATTGGGCACGATGTCGACGTACTCGCGGCCAGTCTGTCGCTCCGCAAAGGTGCTCCGCGTGCCGCGCACCTCGCGGAGCATGCCTTCAAGGGCGATGCTGACGCGTTCGATCTCACCGAGGTCGCTCCCAAACACCTTGATGCCGACGGGTGTGCGAACGCCCGTCGTCAGCATGTCGATCCGCGTGCGGATCGGCGGCGCAATCGCCATCTGATAGCCGGGCATGCGGAGCGCGGCGTCCAGATCGCGCGACAGCTCGGCGAGGGTACGGGCACGCTCCTCGGGCCATACCGTACGGAGCATGGGCTTCAACCACTCGGGGGCGTCGTCGCTGAACCAGCGGTGTGTGTGTCTCGTCGGCCACTCGTCCCGTGGACGAAGAGTGATAACCGTTTCGATCATGTCGAGCTGCGCGGGATCGGTGGCGGTTTCCGCGCGGCCCACCTTGCCGTGGACGGACGCCACCTCCGCGAAGCTCTTGATCGTCCGGTTCTGCCGCTGCAGGGCGCGCCGCGCTTCCTCGATCGAGATGCCAGGAAAGGTGGTCGGCATGACGAGCAGCGTGCCTTCGTCGAGCGGCGGCATGAACTCTGAACCGAGTCGCTGAAAGATCGGGACGGTGGCGAGCATCAGCACGGTCGCCAGCGCCACCACCGCGATTCGATGCCGGACCACGACCCTGGCGATCGGTCGATACATCGCAACGAGGACGCGGCTGACGGGATTGGTGGCCTCGGTTCTGAAGCGACCCTTTAGCAGCAGCACCATCAACGGCGGGGCAAGCGTGATGGAGAGGATGGCTGCCGCGAACATCGCGAACGTCTTCGTGTACGCGAGCGGCGTAAACAATCGCCCGGCCTGCCCTGCCAGCGTGAAGATGGGCAGAAAGCTGACGGTGATGAGAAGCAGCGAGAAGAAGATGGGTCGCCCCACCTCCTTGCAGGCCTCGACGATGATCCGCTTCCGATCCGCGCCGGGCTCCGCAGCGGCGAGCCGCACATGAGCGTTCTCGATCAACACGATCGCCGCATCAGCGAGCTCGCCGATGGCGATCGCGATCCCGCCGAGCGACATGATGTTCGACGACAATCCGAGGTACCGGATCGCGATGAACGAGAACAGCACCGACAAAGGCAGCACGAGCATCACGACGAGCGCCGATCGCGCGTGGAACAGGAACACCAGGCAGATGATCGTGACGATCACGGCCTGCTGAACGAGCGTGTTCTTGAGCGTCGCGATCGAGCCAAGAATCAATTCGGATCGGTCGTAGGTCGGGATCAGCTGTACGCCTTCAGGCAATGGCAGGAGCGCGATCTGCTTCTTGACCGACTCGATGACTTGGAGCGCATTGGATCCAATGCGCATCACCACGATGCCGCCCACCGCTTCGCCACTGCCGTTGTAGTCGGCGGCTCCTCGCCGGATGTCTGGTCCGAATCGAACGGTCGCGATATCGCCCAGACGAACCGGCGTGCCGCCCGCGCCAACCGTCACGACGCTTCGCTCGAGATCAGCGAGGTCCTTCACGTACCCTCGCCCTCGGACCACATATTCGCGGCCGGCCAGCTCCAGCACCCGAGCGCCGACTTCTGCGTTCGCATCGCGAACGGATCGAGTGATGTCGGTGAGCGTGAGGCCGAAGCCGACCAGCTTGTCCGGGTCGACGGCGATCTGGTATTGGCGCTCGAAGCCGCCGAGTGAGGCGACTTCGGCCACGCCGGTCACTGATTGCAGCGCCGGACGAACCGTGTAGTCCTGCAGGGCGCGGAGCTCTGCCAGGTCGAGCCTGCCGGTGGCGTCCTTGAGGACGTACTGATAGACCCAGCCGATGCCGCTCGCGTCAGGGCCGAGCGTCGGCGAAACTCCAGGCGGCAGCAGCTGCTGAACGCGCCCGAGCTGCTCGAGCACGCGCGTCCGCGCCCAGTAGATGTCGGTGCCTTCGCTAAACAGCGCGTAGGTGAAGCTCATGCCGAACATCGAATAGCCGCGAACGGTCTGCACGCCAGGCGTGCTCTGCAGCGCACGTACCAGCGGGTACGTGATCTGGTCTTCCACCAGATCCGGACTCCGCCCCATCCACTCGGTGTAGATGATGACTTGCGGGTCCGAGAGGTCCGGCAGGGCGTCGAGCGGCGTCTTGCGGGCAGAATCTGCGGCGAAGAGCGCGAGTGCCAGCACAGCACCGAACACCGCCCACGTGTGGCGAACGGAGAGTTCGATGATGCGTTCGACCATGGCCGCTACTCCTTGTCCGCCGAAGCGTTCGCGGAGGCGGGCCGGTGACGCGCGTGTGGGTCTTCCGGAACGCTCGGCTCCACCGATGACTGCTTGTGGCCGGCGTGCGGATCAGAACCGGGGGGTGCCGGTGCGTCCTGGTTTCCTGCAGGCGCACCGTGGCTGTGGCCGCCTGTCCCGCCGGTCGCTCGGAGCCGACTCTCAGAGTCGAGCAGGAACACGCCTGCGGCGACGATCTGTTCCCCTTCTTTCAGACCCCCACGAATCTCGACGCGATCCGCGAGCTGGGCACCGACGACGACGGGACGAGGTTCGAACTGATCGCCAGTGACCACGAACACGTGCTGCTGCAGTCCAGTGTCGACGACCGCGTCGCGTGGAACGGTGATCAGGTTCTGACCGCCGGACTCGAATGCCGCGGTGCCGTACAGCCCAGGCCGCAACGTGCCGCCGGGATTCGCCGCTGATAGTCGCACCCGCAGCGTGCGCGTGCGTTCGGTCAGCGTTGGGTAGACGAAGTCGACACCTGCAGTAAACGGCGAGCGGCCAGACGCTGGAAAGTCCAGCAGCGCCTTGCTGCCGACACGGACGGACGGAATGCTCGCCTCGGGGACCTCGGCCAGCACCCACACGTGCGACAGGTCCGCAATCGTGAGCAGCGTGGT
>DASTDQ010000129.1:0-2342 GCA_035710305.1 Vicinamibacterales bacterium
TGAGGCGGCACCACGCGGCGGCCGCACTGCTCACGAGCACGTGCTGCTGATGACAGTGCACGACCTCGGCTTCCCGAAGCTCGCGAAACATGCCGACGCTGAACGGATTGGTCCGCTGCCCCCGAACGAGCCATGGATGTCCGACGACCCTGACCTTCAGGGCACCGTCGGTTTCCTCGCGGTGCTCGTCCCCGAAGCTGACGAGCGTCGTCGGCACGACGCCGGCCATGCTGCGCGCGAGCTCCAGGGCGTAGCGCTCTGCGCCGCCGACCACGCCGCCGGGCCCGAACAACGCCGGTACGACGTGAACGATCCGCACGTCTACTTGACCACCTCGAGCTCGTAGTAGAGGAACCAGGCCGGGAACATCCATGCCCAGCGACGCTCGTATTCGTGGGGCCAGCGGTTGGCCAGTCGAAACACCACGCGGTTCACCGTCGTCTGCTCGAAGCTGATGCGCGTGTGCCGGCGCTTGAATCTCGCTCCCGAGTAATGAGCGAGCTCGTGCGAGGAATCGAATGGTTCGAAGCTTCTCCAGCCGAACCAGTGACGGTGCGTGACGTCGGTGAAGGCGTTGGCGCTGGAGAAATGCGGGACGGTCGCGTGCAGTACGGCGCCCGGCCGGCTGATCCGATGGATCTCCTCGAGTGCGCGGACGACGTCGTGGACGTGCTCGAGCACGTCGTAGGCGTGCACTTCGTCGAAGGAGTCGGCAGCGAAGGGCCAGGGAGTGTTGTTGAGATCGTGCACCACGTCGGCGCCGACACCGGGGCTGACGTCCAGGTTCACGGCGTTCTCGAGCGGCTTCTGGCCGCACCCGATGTTCAATCGCATCGCGTCCACCCGCTCACTGACTCTGAGTCAACGGCTGCCCTGCCAGTCGTTTCAGAGCTGCCTGCGCGATCGAGATCCCTGGTTGGATCGCCGCGGTCAGCATCGGCCCCAGCGGCGGAGTGCGCATGACCGAAAGCATCGCGGCCAGGTACGCAACGACGGCAATCGCCGCTGCGGCCATCAGTCCTGGAAGTCCCCGCACGGCCCACGTAGACAGGAAAGCAGCCAACCCGCCGAGAATCAGCGACAGGCGCGCCAGCCATGGCCAGAGCGGCGTCAAGAGCGCCATCGGCGATACCTCTTCCTCTCGTGCAAGCGCCCGCAGATTGCTGGGAAGGCTGACGAGACAGGTCGCAAGCAGCGGCCCGAGCGCCGCGCCATACAGGCCGAACGCCGGGACGAGGAGCAGCATCGCGGCGACGCTGACGACGCCCTCGGCGATCGTCGTCACGGCGAGACGGCGCTCGTTGCCAAAGCAGAACAGGGCGTACACCGCCGTCACGTTGAGATGACGCAGCAGCATGCTTCCGAGCAGCAGCGCCGTGAGCCCGATGCCGGCGAACTGCGTCTCGCCGACCCACCAGGTCACGAAGGCCTGGTTGACCATGAGCACCACCGTCACGATGCCTCCGCTCCCGAGCACCATCACCTGCGTCATGCTCTTCGAGACCTCGAACAGCCGGTGCCGTGGAGCAGACGTGCGCAGTTCGCTCAGCACCGGCAGCGCCAGCTGCATGAACATCTGCGGTTGGTTCGAGAGCATCGTGAGCAGTTTCCCCGTGCACACGTACGGCACGACGGCCGCCGGTCCGAGCAGCTTGCCGATCACGACGATGTCCGTCCCTGAGAGGAGGACCTGCGCCAATTGGGAGACGCTGATCCACACGCTTCGTCCGATTTGCTGGCGGACCAGCGAAAGCGTCATCGACGGCAGACGCCGCGGCACGACGTCCGGGAAGACGCGAGCCAGCCTCGTCCACGCCATCACGACCGACACGGCTTGCGTCGTCACCCAGCCCAGCGCCAGTGAATAGAGCCCGAAGCCCGCCACGACACCGCCGACGGTCGTCGCCGTCCCGGCGGCCCACGAGACCAGCTGCACCGCGCCGACGAAGGCGAGATCCTGGAGGCCCTGGAGCACCGCGACGAAGACGCGGAACGGGAACGCGACGACGAACGTGAACACGACGACGCTCAGCGGCCCCCGAAGTGCCGACCAATCGGCGGGAAGCAGCCACACGACAACAGCGGCGGCGAACGCGACGGGCGGAAGCTGATAGAGGACGACCCGCCCTGTCTGTCCGATGAGCTCGTGAAGGGCCGCCATCCGATCGTCATCAGGGCGCCCGGAAGCGCCCGCGACGTCGCGGGGTATTCGCGCAACGACACCGAGATCCAGCAGGCTGAGATAGACGACGACTTGCGTGCCGAGCAGCCACAGGCCGTAGTCGTGCGATCCGAGCTGCCAGAGCAGGTACGGCGTGAGCCACAGTCCGACCAGGATCGTG
>DASTDQ010000130.1:0-5113 GCA_035710305.1 Vicinamibacterales bacterium
AGGGCCGCGCGGAAGACCATCTCGTAGTGGCGCTCGAACAGCCGGGCAAACCCCGCCAGCGGGGTCGTGGAAGTCATGGGGATCGGCAGCTCGTTGATTAGCGCGCTGGCTGTGGGCACTGCATCCGCCTCACCAAGCCATGACGCACGAGCAGGCCGACTATTACATGGTGTGCGCGAAATTGCAGTTCCGCGCAGGAAGACCTTAGTTCTCGGTAGGCCTTTCGGCGCCGTCGATGACGATGATCTCGACCGGTCCGTGGTCCGGCTCGAGCCTCAGTCCCAGCTGTTCCTGGAGCGCCGTATAGACCGACACGCCGTTCTCGCTGCCCGGTAAGCGAGGAAACCCAGGCAGCGGCTCCGGAGCGAACGTCAATTCGCCGTCGAAGGTCCCCGGGAGGTTCGTCTTGTCGATGACCGGACGATCGCGTTCCGGAATCACGAAGCGAGCCAGCTCCGATGCCGACTCGCCCTGAAACGCAATCGTCATGCTCCCGTCGCCGACCTTGAACGAGGCCTGACACGGCGGCTCCGAGCCGTCAGCGGGCGGGGCGCCGCCCGGGCCCCGGCGTGCGCGCAGGGCGGTGCAGTCGAAGGCCGACTTTCTCAGGCGCGGGCCCAGTGTCCCGTCGCCCCGCGCGGGCACGAGGTAATACAGGGGGAGCTGGCGCGTCTCGGTGTGCACGCGCAGCTTGAAGCGCTCGATCAACATCGACTGGAGCATCCGCTGCATGCGTTCCGCCGTGTCGGGTGACCCTGCTTCGGCCGTTGCCGCGACGTCGAAGCGGTCGGAGCCGATCCACGCCGGGCCTCCCGTGACCCGATTGTCCTGCACGTCGTAGGCGCGCCGAATGAGATCCCGCAGTGTGGCGTGCGTGGCGGTAAAGCGGCCGCCCGGCACTATTCTGATCGTGGCGGCAACGGGAAAGCCGAACCGGTTTGGTTCCGGCGGCGGGCTCGGCTTGACCGACGCGACCTCGAACGTGTACGAGCCTGTCGCCGCAACCTGCAGCGCCAGCAGCCAGGCGAGTGTTCGCACGACGGCTCACTCCACAGCTCGCTTGTGTTGAGGCCTTCGGCGCAGGCCTTGGGAACAAATCCGGCCGATTCCGGTCGGAAACGACGTAGCCAACGGGATCAACACAAGCGAGTCCTGGGGTTAGACGGGCTGGCATCGGGCCGGGTTGACGACCCTCGGGCGAGAATAAAAGGCGATGTCGAGCACCCCGGAGCGCGAGCTGCTGACCGTTGGCGGGCGGGACATCGCGATCTCGAACCCGAACAAGGTCCTCTTTCCCCAGCCCGGCCACACGAAGCTCGATCTCGCCCGCTATTACCTCGCGGTGTCGGACGGAGCGCTGCGCGGCGCCGGCGGGCGGCCGAACGTGCTCGTGCGGTACCCGAACGGGATCGAGGGAGAGTTCTTCTATCAGAAACGCGCGCCCGAGTCGCGGCCTGCGTGGCTCGACGTCGTCGCACTGCGCTTTCCATCCGGGCGCACGGCCGTGGAAGTCGTTCCGCGGGATGCCGCGGCCCTCGTCTGGATGGCGAACCTGGCCTGCCTCGAGCTCCACCCGCACCCTGTTCGCGCGGATGATCTCGATCATCCCGACGAGCTGAGGGTCGACCTCGACCCCGTACCTGGCGTGAGCTGGGATCAGATACGCGAGGTCGCGCGCGTGATTCGGGCGACTCTCGCCGAGTTCGCGCTCGCCGGCTGGCCGAAGACGTCCGGATCGCGCGGCATGCACGTCAACATCCGGATCGAGCGGCGCTGGACGTTCGACCAGGTGCGCCGCGCCGCGCTCGCGTTCGCGCGCGAGGTCGAGCGACGGGCGCCTGCGCTGGCCACCAGCAAGTGGTGGAAGGAGGAGCGCCACGGCGTCTTCCTCGACTACAACCAGAACGCGAAGGACCGCACCGTCGCGAGCGCGTACTCCGTTCGTCCGACACCTGATGCGCGCGTCTCTGCGCCCTTGACGTGGGACGAGGTGGACGAGTGCGATCCCCGCGACTTTACCCTCGCCACGATGCCCGCGCGCTTCGCGGCCGTCGGGGATCGGCACGACGGAATCGACGCGCATCCATGCTCGCTCGAGAGCCTGCTGGAGCTGTCGGCACGCCAGGAGCGAGAGGGCCTTGGCGACGCGCCCTGGCCGCCGCACTACCGCAAGCAGTCCGGCGAGCCCACGCGGGTCGCGCCGAGCCGCGCACGTCCGGACGGCGGGAGCGCCCCTCCCCGGGCGTCAGGGCGAAGGATGCCAACGCGCCCGCTCATCGAGATCGGCCGCGCCCGGAAGAAGAGCGACGCCCTCGAGGGGCTCGAGCGCTGGAAGGCGCGTCATCCCGACGCGGCCGCCCACCTCGAGCCCGCCGACGTGCTGGTCGACGCAATGCGCGGGCGGTTTCATACGTGGTCGCGGATTCGCGTGAACCTCCAGCACGTGCCCGAGGCCCTGCGGCCGGCCCAGGAGGCGCTCGACCCCAACGACGAGCCGGACGATTGGGGCGACGTCATGAGTCGCGGCGGGCCGCGCCGAAGACCTTCGCGAGCTCGTAAGGCGGAGTGACCGCCTCGGCAGCATGTTTAGTGGCAGGCTAGCGTTTCACGAGGGTGGCTACAACGCGGTCAAATCGGTATTGCTCCAATAGGGCCTGACGCGACTTGGTCACGTTGATGCCGTATTCAGGCTCCTTCGCGTTCGGGAACGAATTCACTTTCAGTAATCCGTCCGTCTTCTTACTCCAATCAGACTCGCGAAACAGATACGTCTCAGGGCCCACACCTTCTGCGAGAACAACGAGGCAGACCACGAGGCGGTCAGCGAACTTGCTCTTCTTCACGTACGTGTAGTTTCGCCGGGTAATAGTCTTCACCTGGACGTCAAAGTGTTTGCCGGAATCAGTTCGTGCGACGAAGTCGATGCCACGGTCGTCGATCTCGGCCGAGAAGACGAGGAATCCGTACATCGCGAATTCCATCTTTGCGAAATGTTCGCCGAATGTGCCCTTTTGCTGACGATTCAGCGTCGACCATTGATACCGCATCGGTGCCGTCAAGTGATTCGCTCAACCAGATCCGGCCAGGCCGCTACCAGCGCGGCGTCATTCGTGGCCAGTTTGCAACCGTGTTCGGATGCGATTTGAACAAGCCAGAAATCCATGACCTGTTTGTGACCGGTTGCGCGCTTGAGCATGTCTGCCTGCGGCCTGCTCCTCGCGATGACGACGCGTCCCGGATGTTTCCCGGCCAACTCGGCCTCGACCGCCTCGACCGCCTCAGGACCGGTGAGATGACCCGATCTGAGCACCAGCGGATTCATCAAGAGTCGCACGGCCGCCAGGTATGTTTCAGCCGCCACCGCCCAGCCTCCCGGCTTCGCCCGATCGAGCCATGCACGGCATTGCTTGTGGAGTACGTGCTTCTCGTACATAGCTGCGAAGAAGACATCGTTGTCGAGCAGGTGGCGCACGCGCTACTCGTAGAGCGCGACGGCCACATCCGCCGAAGTCAGGGTTGGCGCGTCGCTCGCGCCCTCGATGACGACGCGCCCGGGCTTGAACCGCACGTGCACTCTTTTCGCGCGCACGGGACGGGCGAGCACCGCACGGCGCAGGTACTCAGATACGCTCAACCCGCGGCTGCGGGCGGCCGCCCGGATCGCCTTAGCTTCGGCGGGCCGCGTCTTGAAGGACAACGTCGGCATGGATAATACGGTATTACCACAACTCACCATCGTCAAGTGACCTGCTCGAGTAGTGTCGACCCGAGTAGTCGGCGATCGCCGTGCCCCGCGCGGGTCGTACGGGCCCCTCCGCGACCTCTGCGGAACGGCTCTCTAACGGTTGCGATCGTCTGAGTCGCGGCGGGCCGCGCCGAAGACCTTCGCGAGCTCGTAAGGCGGAGTGACGTCGAGCTGATCGTAGCGGCAATCGAGGGGACGCTTGTCGGGCCGCCACCGCTCGAACACCGCTGCATGCCGGAATCGCGGTCCCTGCATGTGGTCGTATTTCACTTCGCACACCCGCTCGACGCGAAGCGGTTCCCACGACAGGTCTTTGCCTGCGCTCCAGCGGCTGTGGCCGCCCGGCATGCGGGCCATCTCGCCCGCTTCCGCCCACTCGCGCCACGGATGCTGGTCGAGCGCGTTCTCGCGCAGCGGGGCGAGCTCCGTCGCCAGTTGGCGGCGGACCGTCATCGTGAACGCCGACGTCACGCCGACGTGCTGCAATCTCCCGTCAGAGTCGTACAGCCCGAGCAGAAGCGATCCGACGAGCTCGTTCCGCCCGGCCTTGTGCCACCGGAAGCCGGCCACGACGCAGTCAGCCGTTCGCGCGTGCTTGATCTTGATCATCGCGCGCTTGCCCGGCTCGTACGTCCCGCGCGCGGCCTTGGCGACCACGCCGTCGAGGCCGGCCCCCTCGAAATGGGACAGCCATTCTTTCGCTTCCGCGGGGTCGCGCGTCATCGGCGTCAGGTGCAGCGGCGGTCTGGCATCGGCAAAGGCTCGCTCCAGCAGCGCGCGCCGTTCCTCCTGTGGCGCCCGCCGCAGATCGCGCCCCTCGAGTGCGATCGCATCGAAGGCCACGAATGACGACGGCGTCTCCTGAGCCAGCTTCGCGACTCGGGAAGCCGCGGGGTGAAGGCGGAGCTGGAGGGCGTCGAAGTCGAGGCCGCGCGGCGTGGCGATGACGATCTCGCCGTCCACGACCGAGTCGTCGGGCAGGCCGGCGAGCAGCGCGTCGTGCAGCTCGGGAAAGTATCGATCGAGCGGGCGCAGATCGCGGCTCTGGATGAAGAGGTCGCTCCCCGCGCGAAAGACGATTGCGCGAAAGCCGTCCCACTTCGGCTCGTACAGGAAGTTACCGATCGGCAGCTCGCCGGCAAGCTTGGCGAGCATCGGCTCGATCGGGGGCGCGACCGCGAACGACGGCATGAAGAGTCTAGCCGTCAACTATAGTTCGGCGGACCGAGGACCAAGGACCAAGGACGGACCAAGGACCCACAGGACGGACCAAGCACTAGGAACCAAGGACAAAGGACCGACTAGCGCGTGAGCGTCGTCTGAAAGTCCTCGTACCGCATCGCCATGCGCTGGTGAAACGCGGAGGCG
>DASTDQ010000131.1:0-6936 GCA_035710305.1 Vicinamibacterales bacterium
GGTATCAGCGGGTGCTGACACGGCTCGCCCCGCGCGCAAAAATCAAGATCTGACCCCGAGGAGGCTGAATGGCAGACATCGTTCTTGGTATTGGATCGTCGCACGGGCCGCTGTTGTCGACGCCGCCCGAGCAGTGGGACTTGCGGGCGAAGGCCGACCGCGAGAACAAAGGGCACTGGTTCCGGGGGAAGACGTACGACTTCGACGCTCTTCTCGCGGCGCGCGCGCCCGGGTTCGCCCACGAGATTACCGTCGAGAAGCGGCGCGAGCGGTTCTTCAAGTGCCGGCAGGCGCTCGAGGCGCTCGGCGTGAAGTTCAACCAGGTCTCGCCCGATGCCGTGGTGATTCTCGGCAACGATCAACGGGAGTTCTTCAACGCCGGGCTGACGCCGTCGATCACGGTGTACCGCGGCAGCCAGATCAGCAACGTGCAGCACCTCAACGAAGACGCGCCGGGCCTCAACATCGCGGAGCCGGCCAACTCACCGGCGGAAGGCGCTACCTATCCGGGCGCCACGGCCCTGGCCGATCACATCCTCGACTCGCTCGCGGACGAGAACTTCGACCTTGCGCAATCTGACCAGACGCCGAGCGGGGCGCCTCGCGGCGGCATCCCGCATGCCTACGGGTTCTTCTACCACACGATCCTGCAGGACAAGACGCCTCCGAGCGTGCCGATCATCCTGAACGTCCACTTTCCCCACAACACGCCGAAGGCTCGCCGCTGCCTCGAGCTCGGCCGGGCGCTCTATCGCGCCATCACCAGCTTTACCGGCTTCAAGCGCGTCGCGCTGATGGCCTCGGGCGGCCTGACGCACTTCGTGATCGACCAGGAGCTGGACGAGAAGATCATGTCCGCGATGCAGACCGGGGACGAAGAGGCGCTCGCACGGATCCCGGAGAATCTCTTCAAGGTGGGCACGGCCGAAATCAAGAACTGGTACCCGGTCGTTGCGGCGATGAACGCGGCCGGCCGCAAGTACCACCAGGTGGACTACGTGCCGTGCTACCGATCGGAAGCGGGTACTGGCAATGCCATGTGCTTCGCATACTGGGAGTAACAAGAAATACCCGCATCATGGATGACTTTCTTCAGCGTCTGAGCCGACTCGATTCATGCGCGGTATCGGACGCGCTCGACAAGCTCGGACTGGCCGGCGCCGTGTCGGGCATTCACCGCTTCTCGACCGATCGCCGCATCTCGGGCCGGGTCGTCACCGTGAAGCTCGAGCGTGACGACGGCCGCCCGGCGGCCTCGCGCCATCTCGGGACGACGGCGATAGAGTCGGCGCAGCCGGGCGATGTGATCGTGGTCGAGCAGCGGACCGGCATCGACGCGGCGGGCTGGGGCGGGAATCTGTCGTGCGGCGCGCAGATCAAGGGCATTGCCGGCGTCATCATCGACGGCCCCGGCCGCGACATGGACGAGGCCCGCCAGTACGACTTCCCGGTCTTCGCGCGCGACCACACCGCCCGCACCGCCCGCGGGCGCATCGTCGAGACGGGGACCAACGTGCCGATCAGCGTCGGCGACGTTCAGGTGACGCCGGGCGACTACGTCGTCGCCGACGGGAGCGGCGTCGTCTTCGTGGCCGCGCCGGGGATCGAACGCGTGCTCGAAGCCGCGGAGGCCATCGCGGCGCGCGAGCGCGCGATGGTCGCGGCGCTCAAGGACGGAACGCCCATCACCCAGGTCATGGGCCGCAGCTACGAGACGATGCTGAAAGGGGGAGGATGATGGTTGTTCACGCCCGTGCCATAGCCGTGGCCTTCCTGCTGCTGGCGATGCTTGCGGCGCCCGCGCGGGCCCAGCAGGTCACCATGGAGACGCTTCTCGACCGCATCCAGATCGAGGATCTGCTCACGCGCTACTACTACGACCTCTCGCAGGGCAGGGCCCACGAGCTGTCCGAGTATTTCACCGAAGACGCGCTGCTCGACGTTGACGGCACGATCGCCAAGGGCCGTGACGAGATCGCCAAGCTGTATGGAGGAGGCCCTGCCCGCAGGGCGGAAGCCGCGCCGCGCGCGCAGAACCACATGATGCTGACCAACCCCGTCATCGAAGTGAGGGGGAACAGGGCCATCGCCCGCGTGATCTGGACGGGTGTGTCGAACTCCGGTGTCGGGAAGCCGCCGACGGTCACCGAACAAGGCCGCGAAGACTCAGAGCTCGTCAAGACCGGGGGCAAGTGGCTCATCAAGCGCCGCTACATCAGCTCGGACAGCGGCCTGCCGGACCGGTTCGACAAGACCTTCAAACAACGCAACAACCCGCTCGAGTGGGATAAGTAGGGTGTCACGGGTCCGGCTGAAGCCGGACACTACGTACGAGTACGCAGTAGTGTCCGGCCTTAGCCGGACGACTAGATCGGCACTCCAGGGTGCGAGACCGGACCCTGCTTGATCGGCTTCGGCTTGCGCTGGCCTGGCGGGATCTTCTTGAGCGTCTCCGAGAACAGCAGGCCCTCGGCGCCTCCCATCGTCCATTTCCCTTCGAGACGGCCGTCGGTCTCGGCGGAGTAGACGACCACGGCGGGTGTTCCGGCGAAATAGCTGACGGCAAACACGCCAGCCTTGGCGACGCCGACGCCGACGACGCGAACCTCGTCCGGCATCGTCCACCTGACAAGGTACGTGTCCCGAAGCTTGATGATCTCGACGATGGCCGTGTACGGCGTGCCGTCGGGATTCATTCCCTCGCCCGCATACACGCCGCTGAAGTCGCTGGCAGGAGCATCTTCGGCGACCGCACGCACCGGACCAAGCGAGGCGAGTACGACGACGACGCCGAGCAGAAGCGCTCTGGCCATTGATGACTCCTTACTCTTGCTAACGCTTACGAGTGCCTATGCGCACACGTATTTGCACCAGCAAGAGCCGAGCCAGCATTGGTCCTTTGTGCCTGGTCCCTTGGTGCTTTGTCCGTACTTGGTCCGTCGTCCTTTGTGCGCCCTGTCTCCGGACGGACCAAGGACCGGACCAAGGACTACAGGACCAAGATACGGACCAAGGACCACAGGACCAAGATACGGACCAAGAACCAAGCACTAAGCACCAAGGACCAGTTATTTCCCGTCGACGGTGAAGGCGAGAAGCACGTTGCCCGGCGCGCCGTTCTGCACGTACCCCGAGTTGACGACGAGCGTGCCCCCGCTGATCGCCGGACCGCCGACGTTGAGCGATCCGCCGCGGCCCGTCACGCCGTTGACGGTGTCGTACGATCGCACGGTGTCGACGTCCCAGAGAATGGCGCCGTCCGTGGTCGAGAATGCACGAAGGTGCCCATCGATCGATCCCGAGAAGGCCACGCCGGGAATGGCGCTGACGGCCGCCGATTGCGCGGGGCTGCACCGCTCTCGCGCCCGGCACGCTCGCGGCGGAGGCGTGTGCCACACCTGCCGCCCCGAATCGAGGCGCAGCGCGAACATGCCGCCTCCTTCCTCCGGGTCGGGTACGGTGGCCTGGCTGTTGGGGACGGGAATGCGCCCGAGATCCGAGAGCGCGACGTAGACGTTGGATCCATCCGCCGCCGAACCCCACTGCACGCCGCCGTTGATCCCTCCCTTGCCGACGCGCTGCTGCCACAGGATCTGTCCTTCTCGATCCGGATCGAGCGCGTGCACGACGCCCGACTTCTGGCCGGCGACGATCGCGCGGCGCCCGTTGCCGAGCGAGACGAGAATGGGCGGCGAGGCGAAGTCGAAGTCGGGCGCCTCCTTGTTCGTGCAGTTCACCTGGTCGGGCAGCCGGCATGACGTGTTCCAGTCATCTGACGGCGTCATCTGTCGCGACCACAGAATCCTCCCGGTGGCCAGATCGAAGGCGACGAACGCATCGCTGCGCTCGCTCGCCGGGCCGCTGTAGTTGTTGCCTGTCGTTGCGTAAATGGCGTTGCGTTGCACGTCGATCGCGGGGCTGGACCAGATGGGTGCACCCGACGGTCCCCACAACTGCGTTCCAACCTTGTTCTTCGCTCTCGGCGTCGGTTCCTCGATCGTGTACGTCTTCCAGGCCCTCGCGCCCGTCGCCGCGTCGAGCGCCACGAGGCTGCCGCGGAAGGTGCAGCACTGGTAGTCGGCGGTCGATCCGGCCGTCTCTTCACCGGATGCGACGCCCATATAAAGCCGGCCGTCGTGGAACACCGGCGACCCGGTGACGCGCGCAAACGGGTGATCGTCAACGCGCGTCTTCCACACGAGCGCGCCGGTGGAGCCGTCCAGCGCGTAGACGTTCGCGGAGCGGTCGCCCACGAAGGCGACGTCGCGTGTCCCGATGCGCGCGACGGTCACAGCCGCGCGCACGGCGGCCTCGGCCTGAAACGTCCAGTGCACGCACCCGGTCGCCGCGCTGAGCGCGTACACCGTGCCGCTCTGCGTGCCCACGAAGACGCGGCCTCCAGCCATCGTCGGCTGTGAGTCGACGCTCAACTCACCGGGGAATCCGAACGCCCACTTCACCTTCAGCTTCGGCACGTCACCTGCCGCGAGCCCGGCCATCGCGCGCTCCTGAAACCGGGTGTTCTGCGTGTTGACGCCCCATCCGTTCCACGCGGGACCCGAGAGGGCGTTGGCAAACTCGCCGGGTGTCGCGCGGCACATCGCCTGGGGCGACGGCGTCGTACGAAGGGGTGCACTGAAGGTCTTTCCGGTGACGAACTCCGCGATCGCACGGCGCTCCACGCCCGTACGCCCGCTCGCCATCGAGAGCATCGCGCCGCTCTCGAGCGCCGTCAGCACGCGCTCGGGCGTCATGGCCTGCAGGACGTCACGCGTCGGCGCCCGGCCGAGGCCCGCGTCGTGGCACGAGGCGCACAACTGCCGGTACAACGTCGGACCGTCGTCGGCGGCAGCCGGCCATGCCGCGCCAAGGAGCACCAGACATCCGGTCGCGATCGCCAACGGCCGCATCAGGATTCGCATCGACAAGTCCTCCTGGAAAGGCGAACATGCCAGGGCCCGACAGGCGACGGGCAAGGGAGCCCTACGCGATCACAGGCTCCCCGGCCGCGTCTCGTACGCGCCGAAACCGGGGGTCATCTCGGAACGTGTCAAATCTGGGGTCCACCTCGATCGAATAAAGAAACCCGGAGTTCTCATCGACGGCTCGTTCGAGCTCGGCGAACGCCTCCGATCGAAGTCCAAGCGCATCCTGCAGTGCCGCCATGTACAACGCGTCAGCGTACTCAGAGTCGCGGCGGTGTTCGAGCTCGTCCAGAATGGCATGGGCCTCGGACGTGCGACCCAGCTTCACCAGACACGTCCCTTCCAGAGCCCGCATCCAGGGCAGATCGCCCGACATGATCGATCCCAGCTGATACTGCGTCAGGGCCTCCTCGAGCCGGCCCGAGAACTCCAGCGCGCGGGCGTAGCCGGCGCGGCTGATCTGCAGATAGGGATGCAGCTCGACGGACTTGCTGCCTGCGGCGACGGCCTTGTCGAACTCACGGCGCCAGACGTGGACGATGGCCTCAGATGGCAGAAGCGTGGGCAGCAGCGGATCGGCCTGGTAGCCCTGCCGCAGCACCTCGAGCGCGCGATCCAGCCGTCCGAGCGTCACGTACATCAGTGCCATGCGGACGTGCGTCGTAGCAAAGGCCGGCCTCTCGGCCAGCACCTGGAAGAACTCCGACTCGGCGTCGCGCGACCGGTGCTCGAACATGTGGAGGCCGTGCGCACGATTGCAGCGCAGCTCCGGCGTGAGTCCGCCCAGTTCCACGGCACGTTCATGCGCTGTGAGGAATTTCGGGTAGACCTCCGACGGACAGCGCATCCCGAAGGTCGCTTGCATCAGATAGCACGTTGACGAGCCGGCGAAGGCCCTGAAATCGGTCGGGCACTGCATCGCGGCCTGTTCAAAGCACTCGATGGCGCGTTCGGCGCCCTCCTTCGTACGGCGGCTCGCGAAGTGCCACCCCTTTCGGACGAGCTCGTCTGAGGTCGGGACTTCGAGGCTGTGGCCCACTTTGGGACGATGAACGATCCATCGGCCGAACTCGCCCAGGCTCTTCTTCACCTCGCCGACCGTGACGTCGATGGTGTGACGCGAGACGAAAGTGCCCTGCCAGGCCTCGGCCATCATTTGCTCGTACGGGATGGGCCGGCCGCGGTGGTGGAGCAGGACGCGAAGCACCTGCAGCGCCTGCGGGCGCAGCCGGATCTCGGCGTTGTCACGCATGAGCCGCGACGACGACGCGTCGAACGTGAAGGGCCCGAACGTGAATTCCATCGACGGCTGAGGAATCTGACCCGTGCCGCGGGTCCGTGTCAAGGGGGCAAGGCAGCAAATTTTGACGATTTTTTGCCCACCACTCCGGTCAGCCCTCTCCTAAGATTCGCGCCACGCTGAACCGGAGCCGCGTTCGACCCCGCGACGTCACGCGCGCCCCGGAGAAAAGGGAGCGATCTCATGCGACAACTGAGGGCGGTCTCGGTGGCCATCGTCTTCCTCGTGCTCGTGCCCTCGACCGTGCGCGCGCAGGCGTCGATTACCGGCATCGTCCGGGACTCCTCCGGCGGCGTCCTTCCCGGCGTGACAGTGGAGGCATCCAGCGCCGCGCTCATCGAGAAAGCTCGCGTGGCCACGACCGATGACTCCGGACAGTACCGCATCGTCGACCTGCGCGCCGGAACCTACATGGTGACGTTCACGTTGCCCGGGTTCAGCACGGTACAACGAGAAGGTATCGAGCTGAGCGGCGCCTTCGTTGCAACCGTGAACGCCGACCTTCGTGTTGGCGCACTGCAGGAAACGGTGACCGTCACCGGCGAGACGCCGATCGTCGACGTCCAGAGTACCAGGCGGCAAACGGTCATCGATGATGAATTGCTCGCCGCAATCCCGTCGGCCAGGTCCTACGGTGGACTCATCATGCTGATGCCGAACACGCAGAATTTTGCAGGCTCGGCCGCCGACACGCAGGTGGTGCCACAGATG
>DASTDQ010000132.1:0-3363 GCA_035710305.1 Vicinamibacterales bacterium
ATGGCCCGCCGGAGCGGACGCGCGCCGTACGACCGGTCCTTGCACGTGACGTCGATGATCCAGTCCACCACTTCCCGCGCGAGGACGACCTTCATGCGCCGGTCGGACAGGTTCGCGTTGAGCTGATCGAGCAGCAGCCTCATGATCCGCCGCAGGTCATCGTCGGAGAGCGCCTCGAAGACGATGATTTCGTCGATGCGGTTGATGAACTCGGGGTTGAACGTCCGCTTGACCTCCCCGAGCACCATGTCGGTGACGTTCTTGTCGATCGTCCCCGTGTCGCTTGCCTGGAACCCGAGCGACGCCTTCTTCTGGATGAAGCGCGCCCCGATGTTCGAGGTCATGATGACGATCGTGTTCTTGAAGTTCACCCGGTTGCCGAGACCGTCGGTCAGGTGGCCGTCTTCGAACACCTGCAGCAGGATGTTGAAGATGTCCGGGTGCGCTTTCTCGATCTCGTCGAGCAGCACGACGGAGTACGGGTTCCGCTTCACCTTCTCCGTGAGCTGACCGCCCTCCTCATGGCCGACGTAGCCGGGGGGCGAGCCGATCAGCTTCGACACCGAGTGCTTCTCCATGTACTCCGACATGTCGAAGCGAATCAGGGCACCGTCGCTGCCGAAGAGCACGTTGGCCAGCGCCCGGGCGAGTTCCGTCTTTCCGACACCGGTGGGGCCAAGGAAGATGAAGCTGCCCACGGGGCGGTTCGGGTTCTTGAGTCCGGCACGGGACCGGCGAATGGCGCGTGAGATCGCCGAGATCGCCTTGTCCTGGCTGATGACCCGGCGGTGCAGGTCCGACTCCATCCGAAGGAGCCTGTCGCCTTCGTCCTGGTTGATCGACGAAATCGGCACGCCGGTCCACTTCGAGACGACTTCGTCGATGTCCGACTTGCTGACGACCACGCGGCGGCCGCTCGACTTCACGTCGAAGCGCTCGCGCGCGAATTGCAGGTTCTCGCGCGCCGACGCTTCCTGGTCGCGATAGAACTGCGCCTTCTCGAAGTCCTTCTGCGAGACGGCGTTCTCCATCTGCTCGACGGCGACGCGGATGCTCTTGTTGATCTCGCCGAACTCGTCGCTGTAGCCCGCCTCCTTGAGCTTGGCGCGGGCTCCCGCCTCGTCGACCAGATCGATTGCCTTGTCAGGCAGGAACCGGTCGGTGATGTAGCGGCTCGACTGATAGACGGCCGCCTCGATCGCGTCAGGGGTGTACTCGACGCGATGGAACTGCTCGTAGCGGTCCTTGACCCCCTTGAGGATCTCGATCGTCTCTTTCTCGGCGGGCGGGTCCACCTTGATCGCCTGGAACCTGCGCTCGAGCGACCGGTCCTTCTCGATGTACTTTCGGTACTCGGACGGCGTCGTCGCGCCGATGCAGCGGATCTCGCCCCGGGACAGCGCCGGCTTGAGGATGTTGGCCGCGTCGAGCGATCCTTCGGCCGACCCGGCGCCCACCAGCGTGTGGAGCTCGTCGATGAACACGATGATGTTCGGGTTCTCGGTGAGCTCCTTCATGATCGCCTTGAGGCGTTCCTCGAACTGCCCGCGGTACTTGGTCCCGGCGACGATGAGAGAGATGTCGAGCGCCAGCAGCCGCTTGTCGGCGAGGAAGTGAGGCACGTCCCCGTACACGACCTTCTGCGCCAGGCCTTCGACGATGGCCGTTTTTCCGACACCCGGCTCGCCGATGAGCACGGCGTTGTTCTTGGTCCGCCGGCACAGCACCTGCTGCACTCGCTCGAGCTCGTAGTCCCGTCCGACCAGCGGGTCCAGCTGGTTCTTCATCGCCGCTTCGGTCAGGTCGCGGCTGAACTCGGCCAGCAGCGGCGTTTCCTTCGCGCGGGTCGTCGTCGTCTTCTCGTTGAGGAGCTGGACGATATCCTCCCGGACGGTGTGGAGCCGCATCCCCTTCTCCATGAGAATGGAGGCGGCGACGCTTCGCTCTTCGCGCAGGATGCCCAGGAGCAGGTGTTCGGTCCCGATGTAGTTGTGCAGCAGCCGATCGGCCTCCTCGGCGGCGCACGACAGCACGCGCTTGGTCTCGACGCTGAAGGGGATCTCGACCGAGGTGGACACTTTCTCGCGGAAAACCGTGCGGCCTTCGATTTCCTTGCGGATGTTTTCGAGCGACAGATGCGAGCGCGCGAAGATCCGGCTGGTCAGTCCCTTGCCTTCCCGGATCAGGCCCAGCAGCAGATGCTCGGTCTCGATGGACACGCTACCGAGCTGGCTGGCCTCATATCGGGCAAAAAAGAGAACTCGTCGCGCCCGTTCTGTGTACCGTTCGAACATCCGGCCTGCCCTGGGGTTATGCGGTTGCCAGCAAAGAGCTTGTTGACGCCATTATAAGGCAAAGCGCTGAGCCGACCAACGCTGTCACCCGCCTAAGTCCTACGTCCTCTATGGTTTCGACGTGCGCTTCGGTCAGATGCCTGAGGTGCTGACTGCCACACACGCCAGCTTATCGGCAGGTGCACGCTTGCACCTCACTGCCCAGCACCCAACATTCTTTCGATGAGACGCCACAGAAGTTAGTAGTTGACCGGCCCAATATACTCGGCGCATGCCAGACACGATTGGATTCATTGGCCTCGGCTTGATGGGACGGCCGATGGCGAAAAACCTCTTGAAGGCCGGCCATCCGCTCGTCGTCCACAGCCGCAGCGAGGGACCGGTCGCCGAGCTCGTCGCCGCCGGGGCGGAGCGTGCCGCGTCTCCTGCCGACGTCGCCCGGCGCGCGGCACGCATCATCACGATGGTCCCCGACTCGCCCGACGTGGAGCTGGTGCTCGAGGGTCCGAACGGCGTGTTCAGCGCGATCCAGAAGGGCACGGTCGTGATCGACATGAGCAGCATCGCGCCCGGGACCGCGAAGCGTCTCGCCGCGCGGGCACAGAGTCTCGGCGCCGCGATGCTCGATGCGCCGGTGAGTGGAGGAGACATCGGAGCCGCCGCGGGCACGTTGTCGATCATGGTGGGCGGCGACGCGAAGGCGTTCGCAGCGGTCAAGCCGATCCTGGACGTGATGGGAAACCCGGAGAAGGTGGTTCACATCGGCGACTCGGGAGCCGGCCAGCTGTGCAAGCTGTGCAACCAGATGGTCATCGGCGGCACCTTGGTCGCGGTTGCCGAAGCGCTCGCGCTTGCCCGAAAAGCCGGAGTCGATGCGGGAAAAGTACGCGAGGCGCTGCTCGGAGGTTTCGCCGCGAGCCGGGTGCTCGAAGTCCACGGCGAGCGGGCGCTCAAGGGGACCTACAAACCAGGCTTCAAGACCCATCTCTACGCGAAGGACATGCGCAATGTCATCGCGACGCTGGCCGAGCACGACACGCCGGCGCCGGTCGCCGCGATCGTGCAGCAG